>JALYPS010000091.1 GCA_030856285.1 Pseudomonadota bacterium | reverse complement strand
GGGCTCGCTTCGGTAGGGCGCGGCAGTCGCGCTCAGGACCGAGGAACGACGATGACCAAGATAGCACAAACACCCGAACTCGCCACCAAGGCGCGAGCCGTCACCAAGATCGAGACGCTAATCGCGGTACTTCACAAGTCCGGCGGTGCCGACATGGCGACGATGATCGCCGCCACCGGCTGGCAGGCCCACTCGATCCGCGGCGCCATCGCCGGCGCGGTCCGTAAGCGCGGCCACGACGTCGGCAGCGAGCGGGTCGGCGAGACCCGTGTATGGCGGATCGTGACGCCGACCGAGGGCGCGGTCTGATGGACGACCTGCGACAGACCCTCGCAAGCCTGGATGACATGGGCATCGATGATCTTCGCAGCGTGTGGCGGGAGCGGCTCGGCGAGCCGCCCCCGGTGCGCTCGACCGAGATCATGCGCCGGTCGCTCGCCGAAGCCCTGCAGATGGCTGCGAGCGGAGCGAGCGCCAAGCTCGATCCCAGGCTGGCGCGGGCTTCAGCCCTGCACCGGGCCGGCCGCAAGACACGGATTAAGGGTGCGACCTTCCGCACCGGCTCGACCTTGGTGCGAGAGTGGAAGGGCGCGCGGCACGAGGTCCAGGTTACGCCCGAGGGCTATGTCTGGAACGGCCAGCGGCATGACAGCCTGTCGAAGGTCGCTCGCCTGATCACCGGCGTGCGCTGGAACGGTCCGCGCTTCTTTGGTCTGCGCGAAGGAGCGGTCGCATGAAGCCCGCCGGCCGCCCGATCCGCTGCGCGATCTATACACGCAAGAGCTCCGAGGAGGGCCTCGATCAGGACTACAACTCACTCCACGCTCAGCGAGACGCCTGCGCCGCTTATGTAATGTCGCAGGCCGGGGAGGGGTGGACGCTGCTTCCAGAGGTTTATGACGACGGCGGCTTCAGCGGCGGTAACATGGATCGACCCGGCCTCAAGCGGCTTATGGCCGATGTCGAAGCAGGGCGGATCGACGTGGTTGTGGTCTACAAAGTTGATCGGCTAACCCGCGCCCTGACCGACTTCTCCAGGATCGTCGATGTGCTCGACAAGGCCGGCTCCAGTTTCGTCAGTGTAACTCAGGCCTTTAACACGACCACCTCGATGGGTCGGCTGACGCTCAACGTGTTGCTGTCCTTCGCCCAGTTCGAGCGCGAGGTCACCGGCGAGCGCATCCGCGACAAGATCGCGGCGTCCAAAAAGCTCGGCATGTGGATGGGGGGAGGGCTGCCGCTCGGCTACGACGCCGCCGGCCGCACTCTCACCATCAACGAGGAAGAGGCCAAAACGGTACGCTGGGTATTCGAGCGCTACCTCGAACTCGGCTCGACCCACAAGGTGGTCGAGGAGTTGGCCAAGGAGGGCGTGGTGACCAAGCGGACCACCAGCAAAGCTGGGGTAGTCCGGGGCGGCATTCCAATTCAGCGCGGCCCGCTGTTCCATATGCTGAAGAACCGCACTTACGTCGGGGAGATCCCTCACAAGGACAAGAGTTACCCGGGCCAGCATCCGGCGATCATTGATCGCGAACTGTTCAACGCGGTCCAGGCGTTACTCTCGGAGAATGATCGCAAGGTCAGGAAACCCGGCGAAGTGCGAAAGTCCCACAAGGGCGCGCCGCTGATGGGCCTGATCTACGACTCGGCAGGCAATCGGATGTCGCCGACGACAGCGCGGCAGAAGAATAAGCCAGACTACCGCTACTACGCCTCCACCGCCGTGCAGCTTGGCGACCCGTCCAGAGCCGGCGCGGTCCCTCGTATCTCAGCACCGCTGGTCGAAGAGCTAATCGTTGGGCGGCTGCGCGAGCTCAAGATTCCTGCGGCGAGCGGTTCGACGCCGGACTGGGACGGCATCCGCGATCTGATCCACCGGATCGAGGTCGTTGCCGACGGCTTGATGATCGAACTAGACGAGCCGGCGCTCGACCGCGCAACACGTGACATGCAGGCCGACGGCCGCCTCGCCCTGGATCAAATGGAGCGGCGGGGCGATCGGCCCGCGCTCATCATCAAGGCTCGGATGGTCCTCAGGGGCGGTTCCAGGATCGCGATCGGGCCCGACGGCCAACCTGCCGTCAAACGAACCATGATTGACGCGGCGTTGAGCTCGGCGCTGATCCGTGCCGAGTGCTGGAAGCGACGGATCATAGACGGTGAAATCGAAAGCCTAACGCTCATCGCCAACGCCGAGGGTGTGACGCCAGCATACGCGCGCCGAATGATCCGACCGGCTTACCTCGCGCCGGATCTGAAAGCTTCAATCCTCGACGGCCGACAGCCAGCGGGGCTGACGCTGGAAGCGATTACCAGGACAGAAATGCCCCTCGACTGGAATGATCAGCGCCGGCTCTACGCTCGCGTCTGATCGTACGCTCCAAGCCGAAACGCGGCTGGCCTGTATCGGCGTTGTTTTTCCCTGATCGCAATGCCGGAAATCCCTGTTCCGGCTCTGCGATTTCCCTGTTCCTGGACGTCGATTATCAGGCTCGACCGCGCGCTGATACAGTGGTGGCGGACGTTTCGCGGATGGCCGGGCCATTGGATGGCGCAGCAAAACCTGCCGATTTCCCTGTAGAGTCCCTGTAAATCGGTACGGCATGCAAAAGGACCCGGCTCCGGCTGAACAGAGACGAGGAGCGAGATTCGCTGTTATTGGGGCTGGGAAATCGGAGGCAGAGACGGAATTCCTGTCTCCGAGATTCCGGATGTAGCGGAAATGAGGGCAGAACTTCCCGGATCAGGGAAAACCGTTATATTTCAAGGGAATGGATGGCGGACAGAGAGGGATTCGAACCCTCGGTAGGCTTTCACCTACACACGCTTTCCAAGCGTGCGCGATCGACCACTCCGCCACCTGTCCGTTTCCACGACGTCGCCCAAAGGCCTTCGTGTCGCGCCGAAGGTCGATCCGGCGCGAGGCGAGGCTGATAGAACACCCGGACCCCCTCGGCAAGCGCCGCATGAGGCCCCATATGGAAGAACGACCGTCCTACCGGAGTTCGCCCCATGTTGTTCCAGAAAACCCACGAAATGCCGACCGCCGCCGAGGCCCTGCCGGGTCGCGCGACGCCCCTGCATACTGACGAAGTTCACTTCGTCACCGGTCGCCCGCTGAAGGGGCCGCACCCCGAAGGATTCGAGACCGCCATCCTCGGCATGGGCTGTTTCTGGGGCGTGGAGCGGATCTTCTGGCAGCTGCCGGGCGTCTGGGTGACCTCGGTCGGCTATTCCGGCGGGATCACGCCCAATCCCACCTATGAGGAGACCTGCACGGGGCGCACCGGCCATGCCGAGGTGGTCCAGGCGATCTTCAACCCGAAGGAGATCAGCTACGGCGACCTGCTGAAGGCCTTCTGGGAGAACCACGACCCGACCCAGGGCATGCGCCAGGGCAATGACGTCGGCACGACCTACCGCTCGGCGGTCTACTATCTGAACGACGGCCAGAAGGCCGAGGCCGAGGCGTCGCGCGACGCCTACCAGGCGGCCCTGACGAAGGCGGGTCGCGGGACCATCACGACGGAAATTGCGCCTGCGGGGCCGTACTATTTCGCCGAGGACTATCATCAAGGCTATCTGGCCAAGAATCCGGCCGGCTATTGCGGCATCGGCGGAACGGGCGTCGTCTGCCCCATCGGCGTGGGCGTGGAGGCCTGATCATGGATCGCGCAGGGGTCGGCGAGGTGTGCCTGGCCTTGCCGGCGGTGACGCTGGACCATCCGTTCGGCGAGGAGCACGACGCCTATCGCGTGGGGGGCAAGATCTTCGCCATGGTCGGCGAGCGGGGCGGCATCTCCTTCAAGGTCTCCGACATCGCCTATGAGGTGCTGACCGAGTCCGGCCACGCCCGCCCGGCGCCTTATATGGCGCGGAACAAATGGGTGAACCTGCCCCGGATCGACGACTGGGCCGATGACGAACTGGCTGAACATCTGGCCATCGCCCACGGCATCGTGGCGGCGAAGCTGATGAAGAAGGCGCGGGCGGCGTTGGGCCTGACCTAGTCGGCGGGTCGCGCCTTCTCTTCCGCGATCCAGCGGTCCATCCGCTCGTCCAGCAATGCCATCGGCAAGGGGCCGTCGACCAGCAGGGCGTCGTGGAAGCGGCGCACGTCGAACCGATCGCCCAGTTCGGCCTCCGCTCGCGCCCGCACCGCGCGCAGCCGGATTTCGCCGATCTTGTAGGCGGTCGCCTGGCCCGGCCAGCCGATGTACCGCTGCAGCTCGGTCTCGATGTTCAGCGGGGCCAGGGCGGAGTTGTCGCGGAAACAGGCGCGGGCCTGTTCGAGGTTCCAGCCCAGCCAGTGGATGCCGGTGTCCGACACCAGCCGGCAGGCGCGCCACATCTCGTAGCTGAGGCGGCCGAAGCGCTCATAAGGCGTGCGGTAGAAGCCCATCTCCTCGCCGAGGAACTCCGAATACAGACCCCAGCCCTCGACGAAGGCGGTGACGTCGACGCTACGGCGGAAATAGGGACCGTCCTCTGCCTCCTGCTGCAGAGCGATCTGCAGATGGTGGCCCGGCACCGCCTCGTGCAGCGTCAGGGCCGGCAGTTCGTAAAGGCCACGCTGATTGAGGCTGGAGGTGTTGACCATATAGCCGCCGGCGACGCCGTTCTCGATGGAGCCCTGGTTGTAACGGCCGGTGGTGTAGTTGGCCTCGATGGCCAGGGGCACGGGGCGCACGCCATAGGGCAGGCGGGGCAGGGTCCCGAACAGGGCCGGCAGGCCGTCGTCGGCCCGTTTGGCCATCTCCGACGCCTTTTCCAGCAGGGCCTCGCGGCTGGTGACATAGAACTGCGGATCGGTGCGCAGGAAGGTCAGGAAGGCGGCGAAATCGCCGGTCCAGCCCGCCGCGCGCATTTCGACGTCCATGCGGGCCCGGATGCGGGCGACCTCCTGCAGACCGATGGCGTGGACTTCGTCAGGCGTCAGCTCCGTGGTGGTGAAGCCGCGCACCAGATAGGCGTACAGCTCGCGCCCGCCGGGCCGGTGGACGAGGCCCAGGGTCTCGGGCGCGCGGGGCAGATAGTCCTCGCGCAGAAACCGCGCCCATTCGCGCCGCTGCGGCATGATCCCGTCGGCCACGGCCCGCGCCGCCCGCTCGCGCAGGGCGGTCTGCTGGGCCGCCGGGATAGAGGCGGGCAGAGTCTGGAGCGGTTTGAGCAGCGGGTCGGCGTCCGGCGTCAGCGCCGCTTCGGGCCCGATCAGGGTCAGGGCGTTCTCGACGATGGAGCGGGGCTGGACCAGACCAGTCTCGAGCCCGCGGCGGGCGTTGGCCAGCGGGTCGGCGTAGCTTTTGGGCATGGCCTCGAGCCGCGCGATCCAGGCCTCGGCGTCGGCGGCGGTGGCGATCCGGGTCACGCTGGCGATATAGGCCAGGCCCTGTCCCGGCCCGCCTTCGGAGTTGAAGGCGTCGATCCGGCCGGTGTCGAGCGGGATGCGCGCCCGCGAACGCTGCAGGACATAAGTCAGGAAGGTGTGGTTCAGCCGGTCGTCATCGCTTAGCCCGGCGGCGTCGATCGCGGCCAGCCGGTCGGCGAATCCCCTGAGCACCGGCTCCTGCGCCACTTCGAAGGCGCGGGAACCGTCGGGCAGGCGGGACAGGGCGGCGCGGTCGCCTTCCATACCCGCGCTGATCGGATCGACCGCGCGCAGATACGCCTCATAGTCCGCCAGCACCGACGCCAGGGCCGGGTTCTCGGCGTTGCGGGGGGCCTCGGCCTGGACCAGCGCTGGACTGGCGACAACAGGCGCTGCGGCGGCGGCGAGCATGGCGAAAGCGCTGGCGGCGATGGCTAGTTTCATGAGGGTCCCTCCCGGATCGGGCGGGACTGCACCGGAGCGGAGCCGTCGCGTCAACCGCAGAAGGCGAAGAACCGCTCGATATTCGGCGCGGATTCCGGATGCGGAGCGTAGGCTTGGCGTTCGCCGCCCTGCCACAGGGCGATCCAGCCGATCCTCCGGAAGCGTTGGAACACCGGCGCGTCCGCCGCCGCCTCGGCGGTCAGGAAGACGCCGTCGTGCAACTCGGACGGTTCGGCCTGAGCCGCAAACCGTTCCGTCTCGCCGCCCGACTCGACGTGGATCTCCGGCTTGGCCTCCGGACCGCCGACAGCGCTCAGCGCCAGCCGCCCGCTGCCCTCGTTGCAGTCCAGTCCCAGCCGCAGGTCATCGCTCTCCGCCAGTCCATAGACCAGACGGGCCTGCTCGCCATCGCGATGGTAGAACCAGTCATGGTTGGCGACGGGCGCCGGCGCGCCAGTTGAAGCGACAGCGGGGGTCGGCTCCACGGGCGGCTCGACGGTGGCGCAGGCCGCGGCGCCCAGCGCCAGGCCGCTCAGGACAATCAGGGCCGGGCCGCGCATCGATGTCTCCCGCAATCAGCCCGAGCAAAGTTCCGCGAACCGGCGCAGCTTGGCAAGGTGGGCGGCGGGAATCTCGACCGGGCGGCGTTGGTCGCCGACGACAATCGCCATCCGGCCATCGACCGTGAAGGCGGCGAACACCGGGTGATCCGTCCGCAGCGCCAGTTTGGTGGCCCCGGCCCGCGCTGTCGCCGCCTCGGCCACGGCGGAGGCGTCTCCCGAGGTTACCCGCGCCATACCGGTCAGGGCTGCGCCGCCGTACAGGGTCAGCCGCGCGACGCTTGTGCCCGGATCGCATTCCAGGGTGGTGCGCAGACTGGCGGTGTCGGGGACCTCATGAGCCAGAACCACCGGTTCGGCGTCCGCGTAGAGGGTCCAGGTCCAGGCGGGTTCGGGCGGCGGGCTCTGCGCGGCCAGCGCCGCGGCGAAGAAGAAGGCGATCATGGCTCAGCCCCCCGTGGAACGGTCGTCCACAGTTGTGGTCAGACGCGGTCCGAACCGCAATAGGCGAAAAAGTCGCCGATCAGGCGGCGCTCGGCCGGGCTGGCGGACAGTTCAAACTGTCCCGCGTCGGCTTCGACCGCCAATTTGCCGCTGCGGGCCAGCTGCTGCAGGGCGGGGTCGCGGACCGAAATCAGCGTCTCGTCCGACAGTCCGCCGCTGAGAGGATCGATCCCGGCGACTATCGACGCCTTGACCACGCGCGCGCTGGCCGGTTGGACGTCTCCATATACGGTCGCTTGGGTCTGGCCCTTCTCGCAGGTCATCATCAGGGCCAGTTGGTCGGAGTTTTCAACGCCATAGGCCAGCTTGGCCAGTGAGCCTTCGTGGCTGAGATGCCAGCCCATCGGCGCAACGCCGCTCTGGACCTCCAGGTTTGTCGCCTGCGACTGGGCGGCGAAGGCGATCAGTCCGAGGGCTGCGACGGCTGGAATGGCGATCTTGAACATCAGGGAATCTCGCGTCTGGTGTCGAAACGCTACATTCCATTAACGGTTCACGGCCCCGCTTGGACGCATCCGGACCTGATCCGGGCTGTGATGAATTTATCGCGCGACCGGCGAGCGGCTGCCCCCCGGCCGCGTCGGGTCGGGAGGTCCCGTAGGGCCCACGATCGCGGCCCACCTAGAACGGACTGAAGCGCTCCACCAGTGACTGTGCCGCGGGCGCGGCCTGGACGCGGCTGATGTCGCCGCGGCCGCCGTAGCTGATGCGGGCCTCGGCGATCTGGGTGTGGGCGATGGTGTTGGCCGAGCTGATGTCCTCGGGCCGCACGATGCCGGCGACGGTCAGTTCGCGCACCTCGCGGTTGGTGCGCACCTCCTGCCGGCCCTGGATGACCAGATTGCCGTTGCCCATGACGTCCGTGACGACCGCCGCGATCGTCAGGCTGACCTGCTCGGACCGGTTGACCGAGCCGGAGCCGTTCGAGTTCGACTCGCCTTCCAGCCCGACCAGATTGGCCGGGTCGAAACCGCCCGGGAAGGCGCGGCCGAGGCTGTTCTCGAGGCCGAAAAAGTTGGTGACCCCGCCGGAAATCTCGTTGGTGCGGCTGCGCGCCGTCGAATTCTGGGTCTGGGCGCGGTCGTCGATGTCGATGTTGACGGTCACGATGTCGCCGATCCGGCGCGCCCGCTGGTCGCCGAAGAAGGTGCGGGCCCCTGCGCGCCACAGGCTGTTCGCGCTGGCCGCGCGGTCGGCGTGCTGCTGTTCCGGCGAGGGAAGATAGGCCTGGCTGGTCGGCATCAAGGCGGCGGGATAGCCGATCGGCGCCAGTTCCGGCCCGCGCACGGCCTCGATGGCGGTGGAGCAGGCCCCGAGCGAGAGGGTGGCGGCGGTAATGATCAGGACGGTACGCATGAAACTGTATCCCTCTATCGGGCGGCGAGCTGTTGGGTGGCGCGGGCTTCCTGGGCGGCGGGGCCGGCGAGGGCCAGACCCGGGCCGATGGCTACGGCGTCGATGGTGCGGCCCGATTGAAGGTTGCGAACCGCCAGCCGCTGACCGACGGCGGCGTTGCCTTCGGCGCGGCCGGTGATGGTCACGCGCACGCCGCCGACCTCATAGGCGACCTCGACCATGTCGTTGCGGGTGATGACC
>JALYPS010000089.1 GCA_030856285.1 Pseudomonadota bacterium | reverse complement strand
CGAACTCCAGGTCGGCGTAGCATTCGTACGGCTGCGACTTGCGCAGGTCCCACGGAATGTCCGAGCCGCGCAGCATCACCCCGGTGAAGCCCCAGTCCAGCGCCTGCTGTTTCGACACCACGCCGATGTCGACGTTCCGCTGCTTGAAGATGCGGTTCTCGGTGACGAGAGACTCGATGTCCTTCAGGGCCGCCGGGAATTCGTGGCACCAGCGGCCGATATCGTCGATCAGGTCGTTTGGCAGGTCCTGATGGACGCCGCCGGGCCGGAAATAGTTGGCGTGCAGACGGGCGCCCGAGGCGCGCTCGTAGAACACCATCAGCTTCTCGCGTTCC
Source organism: Pseudomonadota bacterium (assembly GCA_030856285.1). Taxonomy (GTDB): domain Bacteria; phylum Pseudomonadota; class Alphaproteobacteria; order Caulobacterales; family Caulobacteraceae; genus Brevundimonas. The sequence continues at coordinate 2,946 of JALYPS010000089.1, read as the reverse complement.
TCGAAGCCCCACAGCGGCGGCGTCAGGGCGCCGACGTCCATGGCCTGGGTGGTCACGTTCAGCAGGTGCGAGAGGATGCGGCCGATCTCGGAATACAGCACCCGGATCAGCTGGGCCCGGTACGGGATCTCGACGCCCAGCAGCTTTTCGATGGCCAGGCAGAAGGCGTGCTCCTGGTTCATCGGCGCGACATAGTCGAGGCGGTCCAGATAAGGCACGTTCTGCAGGTAGGTCCGGGCCTCCATCAGCTTTTCGGTGCCGCGGTGCAGCAGGCCGATGTGCGGATCGACGCGCGTCACCAGCTCGCCGTCCAGCTCCAGCACCAGACGCAGCACGCCGTGGGCGGCAGGGTGTTGCGGGCCGAAATTGATCGTGAATTTGCGGTCGTCCAACGCGCGGGCGTGGTCAGTCAGACCGTCATCGAAGATGTCGGTGGCGCCGATCGGCGTCGTGGGGGCGTGGCCGTCAGCCATCAACGGAATCCTCGTCGTGCAAACGGCCCTTGCGGGTCAGCGCCACCAGCCAGCCGAGGGCCAGCGTCAGCACCCCCATGCCCGAGACCGCGGCGGTCGAAAGCTCCCAGTTGCCCGTCAGCACCGCCAGCGCCAACGGCGTCGACAGCAGCACCGCCGACGCGCCGAGCAGCGCGCTCTGCAGCTCACCTGCCGACAGGCGGCGGATGCCCGCCCCGACCGCCAGACACACCACGGCGACCATGATGGCCACGCCCAGCGACTGCAGCTGTGCCGGCTCCACCTCGGGCGCACGCGTGAACCAGCCGGTCAGCCGTGCTCCCAGCGTGAACAGGAAGGCCGTCGAGAACGTCACCAGAAAGAAGGAGGACGCCGAACGGATGGCGGTGCGGTTCACGGTCATGCTCCACCCTTTGGCGGCGGCGCGGCCGAACCGGCTACCGCCTTCTCGTCGCCGGGCAGGACCGTCGTCGGATATTCGGCGCCTTCCCACGGGGACAGGAAATCAAAATTCCGGAACTCCTGGGTCAGTTTGACGGGCTCATACACAACCCGCTTCTGCTCCTCGTCGTAACGCACTTCGACATACCCGGTCATCGGGAAGTCCTTGCGGAGCGGATGCCCCTGGAAGCCATAGTCGGTCAGCAGCCGGCGCAGGTCGGGGTGACCCGAGAACAGCATGCCGTACATGTCGAACGCCTCGCGCTCGAACCAGTCGGCGCAGGGGAAGACGCCCACGGCGCTGGGCACCGGCTGGACCTCGTCGGTAGTCAGCTTGACCCGCACGCGCGCGTTCCGGGTCATCGACAGCAGGTGATAGACGACCTCGAACCGCTCCTCGCGGTCCGGGAAGTCGACCCCGCACAGGTCCAGCAACTGTTGGAAACCGAACCGGTCGCGCAACGCGGTCAGCACCTCAAGAATGCTGTCCCGGTCGGTGATCAGCGTCAGTTCGCCAAACGCCACCTGCGCCTCGACGCCCAGCGCCACGACCATCTCGGCGCCCAGCGGCGTCAGGGCGGTTTCAAGCTCCGCAATACGGGCGAGCGCGTTCATCGGTCGATCGTCCCGGTGCGGCGGATCTTCTTCTGCAGCTGCAGCAGCCCGTACAGCAGCGCCTCCGCCGTCGGCGGACAGCCGGGCACATAGACGTCCACCGGCACAACCCGGTCGCAGCCGCGCACCACGCTGTAGCTGTAGTGATAATACCCGCCGCCGTTGGCGCAGCTGCCCATCGACAGCACATAGCGCGGGTCCGGCATCTGGTCGTAAACCTTGCGCAGGGCCGGAGCCATCTTGTTGGTCAGGGTCCCGGCGACGATCATCAGATCCGACTGGCGGGGGCTGGCGCGCGGGGCCATGCCGAACCGCTCCATATCGAAGCGCGGCATCGACGCCTGCATCATCTCGACGGCGCAGCAGGCCAGCCCGAACGTCATCCACATCAGCGACCCGGTGCGGGCCCAGTTGATGACGTCGTCCAGCGAGGTGGTGATGAAGCCGCGCTCGCCCAGTTCGGCGTTCACGGCCTCGAAGAATTTGTCGTGGATCGCCGGATCATAGCCCTCGACCGACGAGCGGGCGCCGGTGTTGAACATGGTCGTGCTCATCGGCGTGGCCAGACGCGAAGCCGGCCCCACGGGCGATGCGCCCTGGTTGCCGACTCCGATCAGCGGCGTGTTGTTGGTCGTCACTCCCATTCGAGCGCGCCCTTCTTCCATTCGTAGATGAAGCCGACAGTCAGCACGCCGAGGAAGACCATCATCGACCAGAAGGCGAAGACCATGCCCGCCCGCGAGAGGTCGAACATCGACACCGCCCAGGGGAACAGGAAGGCCACTTCCAGATCGAAGATGATGAAGAGGATCGACACCAGATAGAAGCGCACGTCGAACTTCATCCGCGCGTCGTCAAAGGCGTTGAAGCCGCACTCATAGGCCGACAGCTTCTCGCTGTCCGGGTTCTTCGGAGCCAGCACCCAGGCCGCCAGCATGAAACCGACGCCGAGCGCCGCCGCGATCCCGAGAAAGATCACGATCGGCAGATATTCGAGCAGGAATGCATTCATCCGGAAGGGACCTTGTCCGCCGTCAAAGGGAGGGGCGGATTCGGCGCTTTCTAGCCTTGGAACCGCGCCCGTTCAAACCCATGTGACGAAAGGTTTTTATTGCGAACGGTTCGCAGCTTTGCGGTCCCTTCGACGGGGCTCTGCGCAGGCCCATGGCGGGACCGAAAAACTGCCCCGGGCCGTCGCTTCGTCGCTTGACAGTGCGAGCCCCCCCCGCCTAAACGACGCCCCTCGCCGCCGAGCACTGCTTCGCGTCGGGAATACGCGGGTGTAGCTCAGTTGGTTAGAGTGCCGGCCTGTCACGCCGGAGGTCGCGGGTTCGAGTCCCGTCACTCGCGCCATTCCCTTTGAAATCGAAATCAGGGAATGGCGCGGTCCCGCCGGTGTGAACCGGCTCCCCGTCAC
>JALYPS010000083.1 GCA_030856285.1 Pseudomonadota bacterium | reverse complement strand
CCGGGGGCCGGTTGTCGGCCGGCGACTTCTTCGCCAAGCGGTTCCTGCGGGTCTGGCCCGCGCACATCATCATGGGTCTGAGCCTTGTCGCCCTCGTTGTCGGGGGGACGGCGATCGGGGTCGGGCCGCGGGCGCCGGAATGGTTCGCCTGGGACCAGCTCTGGGCCCAGCTGGGCCTGGTGCAGGCCTTCGGCGTGCCGGGCGGCTACGGCTGGAACGCGCCGAGCTGGTCGATCTCGGCCCTGATCGGCTGCTACCTCGCCTTCCCGTGGATTCTGAAGGGTCTGGTCCGGCTGGGGCCGTGGAGCGTGCTGGCGCTGGGCGTCGGCCTGTATCTGGTCGCCAACCAGCTGACCTGGAGCCTGTTCGGCTATCCCGTCTATCAAATGCCGATGGGCTTCGGCTTCATCCGCGCCCTGCCGCTGTTCTTCCTCGGCATGGCCCTGGCCTGGTTCGCGCAGAAGGTCTGGATCGCGCCGAGGCTGGCCGGCTGGGCCGGGATCGGCGCGGCCCTGATGCTGGCCTTCGTTCAGTATTTCGACAAGAACGCCCTGATCTCGCTGGCCTGTATCTCAACGATCATCCTCGCGGCCGGCGCGGTGCCGACGCCGCGCCCCTCGAAATGGGTGGAGAAGGCGGCGCAGGTTTCGTTCTCGATGTTCATCACCAATGAGGTGGTGCGGATCGCCTGGTTCGGCGTGGCCAATGTCATGATCGCCAAATTCGGCCTGCCCGTCGCGGCCCAGTGGGCCCTGTGGGGGATGGGCGTGATGGCCGCCTTCGTCTTCGCCTTCCTGTTCCATGTACTGATCGACACCCCGATCCAGGACCGCATCCGCGCCCGGCTGAAGGGCCGGTCGAGGTCGCGTCCGATGGCGGGGGCTCAACCGGTCGTGTCGCTGGAAGGCTGAGGTCTACATTCCCTCGATCAGATGCAGGATGTTGCCGTCCGGATCCCTGAACCAGACCAGCTTGACCGGTCCAGCCTCATGGATGACTCCGTTCAGCGTCATGCCCATGTCGGGATAGGTCTCGAACACCACGCCCTTGGCCTCGAGGTCTTTGACCGTCTCGACGAGGTCGCCCTTCATGTCCCATGTGACGGCGTTGGCCTCATTGGTTCCAGCGAACTCGGACTGGTAGACCGTCATACGGGTGTCGCCTGTCTGGAAGGCCAGTACGCCGCCCTCTCCGGGGTCGGAAATGCGGACGAGACCAAGCGTGTCCTCATAGAAGGCGCGAGCCCGATTGATATCGGCCACGGCCACGATGGCGGACGAGTTGCGGTCCTTCAGCATACGGGTCTCCATTGCAGGTCGCAGGAACCAGCGTCTGGACTCACCGGCGGTTCCCCGACTGGACGCTTGGCCCGTCAGCGGCCACGGCCTAGAACGGGCGCGTGACAACCGTCCTCGATCCTCACGATCCCCATGCCCTCGCCATGGCGGCCGACGCCGGCGACGCCGAAGCAGCGCACCGGCTGGCGATGCTGGCGGGGATGGGGCTGGGCGTGCCGCAGGACTGGCGCGCGGCCCTGGAGCGGCTGGCGCAGGCGGCGGGGCTGGGACACCCCACCGCGGAGCGGCAACTGGCCCTGCTGTCGAGCGGCGCCGGGGTCGACATGGCCGCCTGGCTGAGCCCGCCCGCGCCCCGGATGCTGCGCCAGGGCCCCGCCATCTTCGCCATCGAGGGCTTCCTGCCGCATGCGGCCTGCGACTGGTTGAAGGACCGGGCCGAAGCGGTGACCGAACCGGCGCTGATCTACGATCACGAGACCGGCGAGGGCCGGCGCGAGAGCGTACGGACCAACGCCGCGGCGCAGTTCGATCTGCAGCGAATGGACGTCGTGCTGGCCGTGGTGCGCGAGCGGATCGCGCGGGCGGCGGGCCTGCCCGTGCCCGGCCTCGAATGGACACAGGTGCTGCACTATGCGGTCGGTCAGACATTCGACTGGCACGTCGACTGGCTCGACCCCGCCGTGCCCGGATACGCCGCCGACCTCGGCGCGCGCGGGCAGAGGATCGCCACGTGTCTGGTGTTTCTCAATGACGATTTCGAGGGCGGGGAGACGGCGTTCGAGGCCGGCGGCCTGAGACATCGCGGCCGCAAGGGCGACGCCCTGCTGTGGGCCAACACCCTGCCCGACGGGTCGATCGATCGCCGCACACGACATGCGGGCCTGCCGCCGACGAAGGGCGAGAAATGGGTGCTGTCGCAGTGGCTGCGCGGGCGGGCGCCTATCGGCTGAAAGCCGTCAGATCGGCATCCGCATGATCTCCTGATAGGCCTGAATGACCTGATCGCGGACGGCCATGACGGTCTCCAGAGAGGCCTCGGCCGAGGAAACGGCGGTGACGACGTCGATCAGACTGCCCTGCCCCTGAACGGCCGAAGCCATCTGGGTTTCGGCGGCGCGCGAGGTCTGGGCCATCTCGCCCATGACGTTGGTCAGCATGTCGGCGAAGCCGGACGGCTGGGCCGCGCCGGTCGCGGCGGTCGGCATCTCCGTGCCCTGGATCGCCGAATAGGCGCGCGCTGCGGCCAAGGGGTTCATCGATCAGTCCCTATTTCTTCAGCAGGTCGAGGGTGCGGGCGTCCATCGCCCGGGCCGTCTCGATGACATTGAGGTTGGCCTCATAGGCGCGCTGGGCCTCGCGCATATCCATGGCCTCGACCAGGGTGTCGACGTTCGGCCGAAGCACGTAGCCCTCGGCGTTGGCCGCGGGATGGGCGGGGTCGTATTCGGAGCGGAAGTCGCCCTGGTCGACGCGGACCTCGGCCAGGGCGACGCCCGTGGCGCCGTTGATCTCGCGCGCCTGGAAGACGGGGATCTGGCGGCGATAGGGCTGGCCGCCGGCGACCGGGGCGGTCGACTGGGCGTTGGCGATGTTCTCGGCGATGATTCGCATGCGCGACTGCTGGGCCTGCAACGCGCTGGCGGCCACGGCCATGGCCGAGTTGCGGGGCGGGATCGGGTCGGGCATCGGCTATTCCTCGATCAGCGGCCGGGCGGGCGGGCGGCCATACGCAGCATCTGCATGGACTTCTGGTAGAATCCGATGGCCGCGTCATAGGCCATGCGGCTCTCGGCCATCTTGAGCATCTGTTCCTCGACCACGACGGAATTGCCGTCGAGCGTGGTTTCCGAATCGGGCGCGGCCCGGCTCTCGAACCGGGCCGTGGCGCCGGCCGGGGCGATATGCATGGCGCTGGTGCGGACCATGCGGACCCCGCCGCCGCCCTCAGCGAGCGCGCGGGCGAAATCGGTCGGCTGGTTCAGGTCGCGGCTGACGTAGCCGGGCGTGTCGGCGTTGGCGACATTCTGGGCGATGACGCGCTGGCGCTCGTCCAGCCAGGACAGGCGGCCTCTTATCTGACCGAGCAGGGGCAGGTCGGCGAAGCCCACGGGCGACTCCCTCTCCCGTCGCGAGGGCGCGGATCGCCCCCTTTCCGAGATGGGCAGAAACTGCCGCCTGCATGGTTAACGCGGGGTTATCTCAATGCGGCGTTAACCATGTCGGGGCGAAGTCTGGCGCATGGATTTCCTCGACCTGCTGCGGGCGCTGTTCGCCCTCGCCATCACCCTCGGCATCATCGGTTTGGCCGCATGGGCCGCCCGTCGCTACGCGCCACAGCTGCTGGCGCGGTTGAGCGCCGAGCGCGGCGAACGGCGCATGACCGTGGTCGAAACCCTGGTGCTCGACCCTGCGCGGCGGCTGGTGCTGGTGAAGATCGACGACGAGGAGCGGCTGCTGATTCTCGGCGAGGGCCGTGAGCTGATCGAACCGCGCGGGCCGGAGGAAACGAAGTGAGCCTCAAGGGCGTCTTCGTCCTCCCCTCTCGCGCCGAGCTGAAACGCGCTGCGATTCTGTCGCTGATCACCACCGGCTTCTGCCTCTTGTGGCCTTTGGCGGCCCTGGCCCAGGACGTGACGGCCGCCGGCGGCCCGGGCGCGGCCATCAATGTCGACCTCGGCACCGGCTCGGGCCTGACCGAACGGGTCGTGCAGCTGGTCGGGCTGATGACCGTGCTGTCGCTGGCGCCGTCGATCGTGATCATGACCACCAGCTTCGTGCGCATCGTCGTGGTGCTGTCGCTGTTGCGGACGGCGCTGGGCATGCAGCAGTCGCCGCCGAACGCCGTGCTGGTGTCCCTGGCCCTGTTCCTGAGCGCCATCGTCATGGCCCCGACCTGGCAGGACGCCTATGATTCGGGCATCCGACCCCTGCTGGACCAGCAGATGGAGCTCCCCCAGGCCTTCGATGCGGCCTCGGATCCTGTGAAGACTTTCATGCTCGGTCAGGTGGACCAGGACGACCTGGCGCTGTTCGTGCGGCTGTCCAATCTGGAGGCCCCCACGGCGGCCGCCGACCTGCCCCTGAGGGTGGTCACTCCGGCCTTCATGATCAGCGAATTGAAGCGGGCCTTCGAAATCGGATTTCTCCTTTTCGTTCCGTTCCTTGTGATCGATCTGGTGGTCGCCAGCGTGCTCATGTCCATGGGTATGATGATGCTCCCGCCGGTGGTGATTTCCCTGCCCTTCAAGCTCATCTTTTTCGTGCTCGTGGACGGCTGGAGACTGGTCGCCGGAAGCCTGGTCGAGAGCTTCCAGCGAGCGTCCGGTAGCGGATAAATCCCCACCCCGTGGGGGTTACAGCGGCGAAGTCGCTTGCCAAGGGAAGAAAAAGCGGCGTCAATCCGTTCGTCATCGCCCCTGAATCGGGGCGAGCTCACATCGGGAAACGACCCACATGACCACCCAAGCAGAACTCATCGCCTCCGTCGCCAAGGACGCTGGCGTCAGCCAGGCCGACGCCGGCCGCATGCTCGACGCCCTCGTCAAGAACATCCACAAGTCGCTGACCGGCGGCGGCGACGTGCGCATCTCGAACCTGGGCGTATTCGACACCGCCGCCCGCGCCGCCCGTGAAGGCCGTAACCCGGCCACCGGCGCGACCATCAAGATCGCCGCCTCGAAGGCCGTGCGCTTCCGCGTGTCGAAGCCGCTCAAGGATGCGGTGAACAAGAAGTAGGATAATCCTTCTCCCCTTGGGGAGAAGGGTCCTGTTTAACGGGCGGGCGCCGCAGGTCGGCTCCCGCCCGTTTTCGTTCTGAGCTCGGCCTTCATGGCCGCGACCCAGCCGGCGAAGGTGTCGGCCGAGGCGGCGAGACCGGCGAAATCGCCCGGCGCGACGCCGCCGTCGTCCAGGGCGATCGACAGGGCGGTCTTCGCGCGCGCCCCGGCCACGAACGGGCGATAGTTGCGCGATAGCCGGGTCAGGGCCGCATTGTCCTGGCCCAGCGAATAGCCGATCCCGGCGCGGATCAGCCGGGCCTCCTCGGCGACCGTCAGGGCAGCGGGATTGCGGAAGCGTTCCCCGAGCAGGCCCTCATAGATGACGGCGGCCGGCGCCCAGTTCCGCTGTTTCCAGAACACTTCGGCGCGGACCTCCCGGGCCTCGGGCGAGGCGTCGTCGCCCAGCACCTCCAGCGCGTGGTCGATTCGGCCCAGCTCCATCAGGGCGCGGGCCTCCAGCGCGCGGCGCTCGGAGTTCAGGGCCGAGGGCAGGATGGTCGTGCGCGAGTTCCAGATGGCCTGCAGCGCCGGTTCGGGCTGGCGGTCCATCAGATAGATGGCGGCGAGATCGGTCGCGACCTGGGCCTTGCCCACGCCTTCCAGCCGGTTCTCGACCTGGTATTTCAGCAGCTCGGCGGCCTGGTCCAGCAGATCGACATCGACCAGACGGCGCGACAGGCGGCGGACCATCTCGTCGCCGTCGGCGCCGATGGGGGTCAGTTCCCGGAAATCATAGAACAGGCCCAGCGCCTGCACGGGCTGGAGGCCGTCGGCCCCGCCCTCGAGGAACAGCATGCGGAAGGCGGCGCCCAGATCGGCCTGGATCTCGGCGGCGGCCTCGAGGCGGTTGAGATTGGGCCCGGCCCCCTTCAGGGCGGTCAGGGCCTCGCGATAGAGGCCTTGCGACAGATAGAGCTGGCCCAGTTGGCGGATGACGGCCAGTTCGGTGGCGTCGCCGCGCCAGCGCCAACGCAGGCCCTCCAGCTCCTTGGCCGCCGCGTCGGCCTTCATCGTCCCCTTGGCCAGCGACAGGCGGACGACGCCCAGTTTGGCAGGCACCGAGACGGCGTCGAGCGGCGCCCGGCCAATGGCGGTGTAGATGGCCAGCGCCCGGTCGGACTGGCCGTCCAGTTCGAACAGTTTGGCCTGCACCAGACGGGCCGCCAGCTGATCGGCGGCCGGGGCGTTCTGGCTGAAGCTGTAGGCCAGCAGGGCGCGCGCTGAGTCGGGGTCGCCGCTCTCCAGCGCGGCCATGGCGTGGGCGGCGCCGAAGCGCGCACGCCACTGTGCGGGGAAGTCATCCACCGCCGAAGCGCCCGCGGCGAAGGCCTGTCGGGCCGAGTCCCAGTCGCCCTGGGTCGAGGCGATGTAGCCGCGCCAGACCGCCGAGGCGGGATCGGAGGCGACGGCGGCCGAGGCGAAATCGCCCTGGGCCTCTTCCATACGGCCGATAGAGGCGCGCGCGGCGCCGCGCAGGCCGCGCAACTCCGGCTCGCCGGCCATATTGGGGGCTTGGACGACGATGCTGTTCAGGACGCCGACGGCCTCATAGCCGAGGCCGGAGCCGACGAGGAACCGGGCGAGGGCGAAGCGGGCCTCGGCCGGGGCGCGGGGATCGTCTCCGGCGGCCATCGACTCGCGGGCCGCCGCATCCTGAAGCTGGCGATAGCGGGCGGAGAAACCGTCGTGGCCGACCTCGGCCCACTCGGTCAGGATCAGGGCCGGGTATTTCGCCCGTCGCGGCGCGCCGGCCTCGGCGGAGGCGGCGTCGAGGGCGGCGGACGGCGGTGAAAGGATCAGGCCGCCCGGCCGGGTGAGGGTGACCAGATCGCCCTCGGCCTGGATGGCGAGGTCATTCGCCAGGGTCTCTACAGCCAGACCCTGGGCGGTCGGCAGCAGGGCAAGGTCGACGGTGCGGCGGCGGTCAGCGAACCCCTTGCCTGGCGCCAGGGCGGTGACGGCGGCGAAGCGGTCTCCGGCCAGGGGGTCGGTCAGCCAGACGACCCGGGTCGCCCCGGCCATGCGGGCGACGAGTGTCGGCTCGCCATCGTCGGGGCGGTCGATGGCGACGCCTTCGACGGCGATGGGCTGGCCGCCGATGGTCACGGTCCATGTGGAGCCCCGCGCGGCCGCTGAGACGGCGAGGCCTTCGGGGGCGGCGATGCGGACCGCGACGTGATCGGGACCGGCGGTCCAGCGGGCGTCGGAGACGGGCCCCAGCTGCCCGGCGCCGGGCATGTCGAGGCGGGCGGTGGTGTCGAACACCACCCAGACAGCCTCACCGCGGCGGAAAACGGCGGCCCCGACCGGCGTCGACCAGGCGAAGGTCAGGCTGACCTTGGCGGGCGTGGCGACGGCCGTGACCGGCACGGTCTGGGCCGCTGCGGCGGGCGTCTCGACCGGGGCGGCGGCCGGCGGCGTGGCGTAGAGATTGAGCCAGACCGCGCCGTCGGCCGAACCGGTGCGCGCCTCCGCGCCCTCGGCGAGGGTCAGGACCAGTTCGGTGGCGCCCCGGATGGCGCGGGTCTCGACCTTGTCCACGCCGCGCGGCGGACTGACCTTGAGGCGGGAAACGTCGGGCGCGGCCGTCGAACCGATGCGGATGACGACGTCGCGGCCGTCGCGGCGGACCTGCGACCGGGCGCCGATGACGCCGGCGAATTCGATGCGGGTGAACTCGGTGTTTGAGCCGATGCGGATCGAGACCGGGTCCAGCGGCGCTCCGACCTCCTGGGCCAGCGGGGTCAGGGGCGCGAACAGCACCGCGCCCGCCGCGGCGGCGGCCACGGAGGTCTTGAGAATGCGCTTGCTGGCGGAGGCCCCGGACATACGCGCGCACACTCGCGCGGGGCCCCTTTCAACGCAGTTAACGGTTGGTGACCGCCGATCCCGACGTCCGCGACATCAAGGCGGGTTGCGGCTGAGGGCCGGCAGGCCGACATGCCGTGCGGCCTTCCTGTCCAGGATCCCGTTGTGACCGAGCCCCAGTATCCCCGCCTGAGCACCCTGTCGACCGGCCTGCGCTGCCGCTGTCCGCGCTGCGGCGAGGGACCGTTGCTGAAGGGATTTCTGACCATCCGCGACGCCTGCCCCGCCTGCGGCCTGGACTACGGATTCGCCGAACCGGCGGACGGTCCGGCCTTCTTCGGCATGAGCGCCGTGGGGATCGTGGGCATGGCGCTGTTCATGTGGTTCGAGTTCGCCGTTCACCCGGCGATCTGGGTGCATATGGTCGTGACCATGCCCCTGCTGGTCATAGGCTGTCTGGGCGTGCTGCGGCCGCTGAAGGGCTGGCTGGTGTCGGAACAGTTCATCCACAAGGCCGCGCCCCCGGTGTTCGAGAGCAACGGCAAACACGGCGAAGGCTCGAAATGGCGCTGACGCGCGCCGTTACTGCTGACGGGGCGCGGGGGTCGGCGGCGTTGTGGTCGCGGGCTGGCGGGTAACCGTGGTCCCGATGGCCGGTTCGCGGGTCGCCGGCGCGGCCGTAACCGGGGTTGAGGTCGTACGCGGCTGCGTCACGACCGTTGTCGGCGCCCGCGTCAGCGGCGGTCGCACTGCAGGATCGCGGACCGGGGGACTGCGGACAGGCGGTTCGCGAACAGGCGATTCACCCGACGGCGGCGGCGGCGTGGCGCCTTGGGG
>JALYPS010000081.1 GCA_030856285.1 Pseudomonadota bacterium | reverse complement strand
TCCCATATTTCAGCCCGTTGAGCCGCCGAGTAGTAGATGCGACGACGCTGCTTCATGACCCACGCTCCATCTCCGAAGAAAGTAGCGTGTTGCGTTCACCGGTTGAGCCCACCACCCCGAACTGTCGTTGGCAGGGTCCGCTATCCGGCCCTAACCTCAATGTCCGCTTCGCGGCCCGGTGCGGATGTCGCAATCCGACCCATTGCGGACCTTCCCGCTCCGCCACAAGATGCCCATCATCACTTGGGCACGGGAGGCTACTGAGCGTGAGGATCATTGAAGCTGTCCTCGTCGTGCTGCTCATCGCGTGGATACCGCTTCTGGCGATTGTCGGCCTGCTGCTGAGCGCATCGCTTAAACCAGATAGCCGCCACAACCCGCTAAAGCGCGGCTTTGTTGGCCTCATACAGCCAGAGGACCTGACGCCGTGGGGCCACAGGGTTCAGGCGGTCCAACGGGTGTTGGTCTATGGCTTTCCCATTTTGCTGATCGCTGTCGTCCTCTGCCTATCCCGCTAACGGAGACGGCGGGCTCCGATCTTCATACGCCCGAGCATTCGCCACCGCTGTCCGCTACCCACCCATAGCCGACCTCCGGAACGTCCGCTTTCAGCGACCCACCCCGCCGCCTCCCCTCACCCGATCAGCGACTTCGCCGCCGCCCGCGCCTCGTCCGTCACCACCGCGCCCGACAGCATGCGCGCGATCTCCTCGCGCCGCGCGTCGTCGTCCAGCGTGTCGACCGTGGTGGTGGTCACCCCTACGGCGTCGGCCTTGCGGACCTTCCAGTGGGCGTGGGCGCGGGCGGCGACCTGGGGGCTGTGGGTCACGACCAGAACCTGGGCGCCGCGCGACAGCCGCTCCAGCCGCGCCCCGACCGCCGAGGCCACGGCGCCGCCGACGCCCTGATCGACCTCGTCGAAGATCATCACCGGCTGGCGCTGGTCCTCGCGTCCCGCCAGCGCCGCCTTCATGGCCAGGGCGAAGCGGGCCAGTTCGCCGCCCGAGGCGATGGCGTCCAGCGGGCCGAAGACCGTCCCGGCGTTGGTGGCGATCTCGAAGCGGACGGTCTCGACGCCGAGCGGTCCCCGCCGTCCGTCAGCCACGGGCTCGAAGCCGACCCGGAAGCGGGCGCGGTCCAGTTTCAGCGGGGCCAGTTCCTCCATGACGGCGGCGGTCAGCCGGTCAGCGGCGGCCTCGCGCGCCGAGGTCAGCAGGATGGCGGCCACGTCATAGGCCTCGCGCGCGGCGGAGGCGGCGCGTTCGGCGGCGCTGATGGCCTCGGCCCCGTCCTCGATCAGCCGCAGTTGCTCACGGAAGCGAATGCGCAGCACCGGCAGGCTCTCGACCGATGTGTTCAGCTTGCGGGCGGCGGCGCGCAAGGCGAACAGCCGCTCCTCGGCCTTGTCGAGACGGCCCGGCTCGAAGTCGAAGGCGTTGGCGGCGGCGTCGACGCAGGCGATGGCCTCCTCGGCCTCGACCATGGTGCGGTCGATGGCTTCGGCGGCGGCGGACAGTTTCTGCAGCAGCGGATGCTCGGGGTCCGTTCCCGCCTGCCCGGCCCGCTGGCGCGCATGCTCGACGGCGCGCAGGGCGGCCGACAGCTTCTGGGACAGCTTGTCCCCGCCCAGCGACGCCTTCGCGTCCGCCAGATCGGCGATGGCTTTCTCAGCCGCCCCAAGGAGGGCGCGCTCGCCGGCCAGCTCTGTCTCCTCGTCGGCGCGGGGATCGAGCGCGTCGAGCTCCGCCAGATTGTGGGTCAGCTCCTCGGCGTGGGCGGCGGCGTCCGCGGCGGCGGCCTTCAGATCGGCCACGGTGCGTTCAGCGGCCTTCAGCCGGTCCGCCGCGCCGGCGACTCCATCCAGCTGGGGCTGCAGCCCGCCGTACTCATCCAGCAGGGCGCGGTGGGTCTTCCAGTCCAGCAGGCCGACAGTCTCGTGCTGGCCATGCACCTCGACGAGGGCCTGACCGATCTCGCGCAGGGCGGTCACCCCGGCCGGCTGGTCGTTGACGAAGGCGCGGCTGCGGCCGTCGGCGGCGAGCGTGCGGCGCAGGATCAGCTCCTCTCCCGGGGCGACATCGAACCCCCGCTCGCTGATCATGGCGATCAGGGCCGGATCGTCGGGCGCGGTGAAGACCGCGGTGGCCGAGGCCTGTTTCGCCCCCGCCCGCACCAGACCGGCGTCGGCGCGCGCGCCCAGCGCCAGCCCGAGGGCGTCGAGGATGATCGATTTGCCGGCCCCGGTCTCGCCGGTCAGCACGGTCAGGCCGCCCTCGACCTCGAGATCGAGGGCGTCGACCAGCACGATGTCGCGGATGGAGAGGGCGGTCAGCACGGGCCCGCTCCATCGAGGATCACAGGATCGGAAGCGCGGGGATGAGGATGAGGCAAAGCGAATCGATCTCTCGGGCGACGCCGGAGAATGCTGGCCATTCGCGCCCCGGGTAAAGCCCGAGGTTAGCGGAACATATCGGAAACGTCAGCCCGGAATGATCCGGCGCAGCCAGCTTTCGCGCTGGGCGGTCGGTGCCACGTCGGGCGTACGGCCGTCTTCGGACAGAAGGGCGTAGGCCTCGGCGTACCAGGGGCTGCCCGGATAGTTGAAGCCGAGCACGGCGCCGTTGCGGGTCGCCTCTTCCTTGAGGCCAAGCGTCAGATTGACCTCGACCAGCCGGTACAAGGCCTCGGGCGTGTGCGAGGTGCGCTGGTAGGCTTCGTTGTCGATGACCGCCTTGTAGCGGTTGAGGGCGGCCAGCGGCTGGCCCGCGCGCTGATAGTAGCGGCCGATGGCCATTTCCTTGCCGGCCAGCTGGTCGTTGACCATGTCGATCTTGACCGTGGCGTCGATGGCGTAGGACGTGCCGGGATAGCGGCGCTGCACATCCTTGAGCCCGTCCAACGCCGCCTGGGCATAGCCCTGGTCGCGGCCGACGTCGGTGATCTGTTCGAAATTGCACAGGGCCTTCATGTAGAAGGCGTAGGGCGCGGAAGGATTGCCCGGGAACAGCTGGATAAACCGGTCCGAGGCGGCGATGGCCTCGGGATAGTTGTTGTTCTGATAGTAGGCGTAGATCTGCATCAGGATCGCGCGGCGCGACCATTCCGAATACGGATGCTGGCGCTCGACTTCCTGGAAATAGTCGATCGCATCGGCCCAGCGGTTGCGCTGCAGGCGCTGGTAGCCGGTGTTGTAGAGCGCCTCGACCGGCCGCTCCTCATAGGCCAGACGGGGACGGTCGGTGCGGGCGCCGCACGCGGAAATCGTCAGGGCCGAAACAGCCACGGTGGCCAGGATCAGGCCGGCGCGGAATTTGGAAGCAGGCAAGGACGACCTCAACTTGAAATGCCGGCGGGCGCGGACCCGTCGGCGCCCCCGAAAAACGAGACGCGATCTCTACACCAGCGAACCTGCCCACGCCAATGCGCGAAGAAGAGCGCCAAAAAGGCGCGCCGCGCCTTGTGGCCGGGCCGTCCGCTGGTATGAAGCGCGCCAACGCCGCGGACGCATTCTCAGCCGGGCGATGACGGCGAAAGGATGACCGGACATGAAGCTGCTCTCTGGCAACTCCAACCGGACCCTGTCCCAGGCCATTGCGGCCCACCTCGACATGCCCTTGACCAAGGCCCAGGTGAAACGGTTCGCCGACAATGAGGTCTTCGCCGTGATCGAGGAGAACGTCCGCGGCGAGGACGTCTTCGTCATCCAGTCGACCAGCTATCCGGCCAACGACAATCTGATGGAGCTGCTGATCATGACCGACGCCCTGGTGAGGGCGTCGGCGCGGCGGATCACGGCGGTCATGCCCTATTTCGGCTACGCCCGGCAGGACCGGAAGACGGGCGGGCGCACGCCCATCTCGGCCAAGCTGGTGGCCAATATGATCACCCGGGCCGGGGCCCACAGGGTTCTGACGATGGATCTGCACGCCGGCCAGATCCAGGGCTTCTTCGACATCCCGACCGACAACCTTCTGGCCACCCCGGTGCTGGCGCAGGACATCAGGGACCACTATCGCCGCGGGGACGACCTGATGATCGTCTCGCCCGACGTCGGCGGCGTGGTGCGGGCGCGATCGCTGGCCAAGCGGCTGGACGCCGATCTGGCCATTGTCGACAAGCGGCGGCCCAAGGCCGGCGAGAGCGAGGTTATGAACATCATCGGCGACGTCCAGGGCCGTCGCTGCATCCTGTTCGACGACATCGTCGATTCCGGCGGCACCCTGGTCAATGCGGCCCAGGCCCTGATCGACAAGGGCGCCACCGAGGTCTCGGCCTATATCAGCCACGGAGTCCTGTCGGGTCCGGCCGTCCAGCGGATCACCGACGGCCCGTTGAAGGAACTGGTGATCACCGACTCCATCGAGCAACCCCACGAAGTTTTGAACTGTGGAAAAATCCGCACCGTTTCCGTTGCCCCGTTGATCGGCGAGGCTATCCGCCGGATCGCCAACGAGGAATCCGTGTCCAAACTGTTCGATTAACCGTCGGAAAACGGTTCACCGCGCGTTATAAGCCATTCGAACTTTCGGCGCTCAATGCGTCGTGCGTCCTTGTGGGGATTTCGCATGTTTCAGGCTCTGCCGCGCCGCGGCCTTTCGTTGGCCGCCGCCGCCGTCGCCGCCGTTCTGGCCAGTTGTGCGACGCCGGAGCCGGAACCCGCGCCCGCCCCGCCGCCGCCGCCTCCGGTTCACGCGCCGCTGCCTGCCGTCAGCCTGAACGAGGGCGTGGCCCAGGCCGCCTCCATCTACGTCGCCTTCATGCGCGAGGTCGGGACCATCCAGGCCGGCTTCACCAGCGCCGAATCCATTCAGGCCGCCATCCGCCGGGGCGCCTCCTATGAACCGGCCCAGTTGTCGCGCGGCATGATCGCCTACGGCTCGATCCTGGCGCTGCAGTCGCCGGAGTTCGTCCAGGGCGTACGCGCGATCGCCGCTGACCCTGCGAACCGTCGCCAGATGATCGATCGTATCGTGGCGGATCCGGCCTATGCGGCCACCCTGCCCGGCGCCGACGCCGCGGCGGGCCTCATCGTCGACACGATCGGTCGCGATTCGGCGGCCATGCTGGTGATTGCGGACGCCGTCGAGGGCGACGCCTACACCATCCAGGAGCGCAACGACCCCCGTCGCCGCTGGGCCACCACCCACATCACCGACCGCGTGACGCGTCTTGAGGGCGCCAAGGCGCTTTCGGCGGTGCAGATGCTGCCGTCGGCCGAAGAATCGGCCCGCCTGTTCGCCGCCGCCAACTCGGGCGCCGGCCTGTCCCTGAACGCCTCGCGCTCGGGCCCGCCCTATACACCGGCCATCGCACGTTCGCTGGCTATCGCCGCCCTAGCCGCACTCGGGGCCGGCGGCGAGGACGCCCGGGCCAATACCGAGGCCCTGACGGTGGAGCAGAACAGCGAATTCTGCCTCAACATGTCCAAGCTGATGCTGTTCCAATGCCTGGCC
>JALYPS010000018.1 GCA_030856285.1 Pseudomonadota bacterium | reverse complement strand
GGCCTCATCCGCGGGGGCCTGGCCGCAACCGGCCATGGCCAAGGCCGCCATCAGTGCGGCGGCCGCGAGCGTGCGCTTCATCCGGTATCGTCCTTGAAAAGACTGTCGTTAAGCAGCCGCACCGTGGCCCAAGCCTGCGGCGGCGGCAAGGCGGGTTCGCGCCTTCGCCAAGGCACGGATACCGTCGTCGTCACCCCGTTGCGGCGTCGGCCTCGCCCCGTCCGCCATCCACAGGCTCGCCTTCAGGACCGGTCGAATCCTCGCCGGTGTTCTTGACCGGCTCCGGATCGGCCTTCGCCTGCGGTTGAGGATCAGCCAGGGCCATGCCCTCGGTGGCCAGCATGGTGTCGATGGCCTCCTGGTCGGGATCGATCTCGGACCCGGTCGCGGAACCGCCCTGCAGGCTGCCCGCACGGGTGTCCGACCCCATGCCGCTGCCCGACAGGGCCTCGGTCAGGGCGTCGGGCGTGCGGCCCAGATCGGGCTTTTCGCCCATGTCTTCGGCCTCGCGGGCGTCGGCGGTCTGCGGCGTGTCGCTCATGGTGAAGCTCCTTCGCCTGACAAAGCGAACCGCGCCGGTCCGGGTTCCGCACAGGAAATGGGCCGGGATGCAATCCCGGCCCTCCGTCTCCTGCGTCACAAGACCCTTATTTGCCGAACAGCTTGTTCCAGCGGCGCTTGTCGCGGTTCTTCCACGATCCGCGGTGGTAGGCGTCCGAGCCAATCAGCGGCACGACCGTCGTGGCTTCGGCGAAGACCATCTGCTCCCAGGTCGTGTCCACCTTGCCCCACGACGCCGCCTCCTTGAGCGTGGACGACGAGCAGGCCCCGTCTCGCACGTCCGCGACCGTGATCTGGACCGCATACTTGTGCATGTCGGCTTCGACACCCAGGATTTCGGCGCAGACGACGGTGTCCTGGGCGAAATTCTTGGGCACACCCCCGCCGACCATGAACAGGCCAGTCGTTCCCGCCGCGATCTTGATGTCAGTCAGTTCGCGGAAGTCCGCCACCGCGTCGATCATCAGATAGGGCTTGCCCGCCGCGATCTGTTCCTTCTGGTGCTTGACGAGGCCGAAGCCGGCCGAGCTGTCGACGAAGGCCGGGCAGAAGATCGGCACGCCCTCTTCATAAGCGGTCTGGATCAGCGAGCCGGGCTTCTTCGCATTGCCCTCGCTCAGCCATTTGCCCATTTCCCAGATGAACTCGCGCGAGGAATAGCCACGCGGCTCAAGCGCGTTGCAGATCTCCAGGATGGTGTGGTCGCAGGCCTGAAGCTCTTCCTCGTCGATATAGGTGTCGTAGATCCGGTCGATGTAGTTTTCGCGCAGGACGTTGTCGTCCACCTCGCCGGCCGCCTGATAATGCTTGAAGCCTAAAGCTTCGAAGAAATCCATGTCGACGATCGAGGCGCCGGTGGCCACCACGGCGTCGATCATGCCGAACTTCACCATGTCGCGGTACACATGCATGCAGCCGCCGGCCGAGGTCGAGCCGGCCAGGATCAGCCACGGCGAGCAGTCCTTGTCCTCGATGGCCATGTTGAAGATGTCGGCGGCCCGGGCCGTATCGCGGCTCGAGAACGACATCTTGCGCATGCTGTCGATGATCGGCCGGGCGTCGAACGAGGTGATGTCGACATGCTCCACGGTGTTCTGGAGCAGCTGGGCCTTCTGGTTGGTCTGAACGGGAGCGTTCATTGCAAGGGTTTCCCTTTGATTTGAGCGCCCGTCGTCAAAAGAAACAGCGGCCCGGACGGAGCGACGGGCCGCTGCTGATTACAATGCGCCAACCCTGTAAAAGGTCAGCGACGGTCTAGCGCCGTTGCTTCTTCCGCTGGCCGGCCTTGCCCTTGGGGCGAGACAGGCGAACCACCTTGCGCGCGGTCTCCTCCGCCGTGGTGCGCACGGTCGGGATGGAGCGCGGGGCGAGGCCATAGAGCGAAGCCATCGGGGCGTCGCCGACCGTAGCCAGCTCGTGCTCGCCGTAGCCGTTGAAGCCGGTCGACATGGCCACGCCATAGGCGCCGAGCATGCCGATCTCGATGAAGTCGCCCTCCTGCACATCGGCCGGCAGCCAGAACGGTCCCGGCATATGGTCGATGGAGTCGCAGGTCGGGCCGTAGAAGCGGAAAGGCTTCAGTTCGTTCGAACTGTCGCCGTCCCGGACCAGCTTGGTCGGGAAGGGCCAGCGCGAGTGCGTCGCGTCGAACAGCGAGCCGTAAGACCCGTCGTTCAGGTACAGGGCGTCCCCCTTGCGCAGATCGACCCGGCACAGCACCGAGGACGACTCGGCCACCAGCGCCCGGCCGGGTTCGCACCACAGCTCGGTCGTTTCCGACACCGGCATCTCGTTGAAGCCGCGATGGATGGCGTCGGCGTACTCCTGCATGTCCGGCGGGACCATGCCCGGATAGACCGAGGGGAAGCCGCCGCCGACATCGACGATGTCCACGAACACGCCCGCGCGGGTGATGGCGCGACCGACCTGGGCCATGGCGGCCTCATAGGCGGACGGACGCATGCACTGAGAACCGACGTGGAAGCAGACGCCCATCAGGCCGTCGACCACCGCCTGGCGCGTGGCCAGCAGCAGGGACGGGGCCTGATCCGGCGAAACGCCGAACTTGCCCGACAGTGAATAGGCCGCGCCGTCCGCCGACACCGTCATCCGGACCAGCAGATTCAGGTCTGTGGCGTTGCCCGTGGCGTCGAGGATCTTGGCCAGCTCGTCATGGCTGTCCAGCGAGAAGGTGCGGACGCCAAACTCGAAATAGGCGCGGGTGATCGCGCCGCGGCTCTTGACCGGGTGCATGAAGGCCAGGCGCGCGTCGGCGCTGACCGAACGGACCAGTTCGATCTCGGCGAGCGAGGCGACGTCAAAACCGGTGACTCCAGCCTCGACCAGGGTCTCGATGACCCAGCGCGAGGGATTGGCCTTCACCGCATAGAAGACGTCAGCGTTCAGATTGTCCTGGAACCAGCGCGCCGCTACGGAAACTGAACGCGGTCGCACGAGTGCGACGGGACGTTCAGGGGACCGCTCACGGACCAGGTCCAGGGGAAATGGATACGTGCGCAATTCACGTAAACCCCTGTAATTGTTAAACCCAGCCGGCGTTAGCAGCGCATAGTGTC
>JALYPS010000017.1 GCA_030856285.1 Pseudomonadota bacterium | reverse complement strand
CGTCGCCCTGCTGATGGCCGGCCTCGACGGCATCGAGAACCGCATCGATCCCGGCGCCCCCGCCGACAAGAACCTCTACGACCTGCCACCCGAAGAGCGCGGCTCGATCCCCGAGGTCTGCGGGTCTCTGAAAGAGGCGCTCGACAGCCTCGACCAGGACCGCGCCTTCCTCAAGAAGGGCGGCGTCATGGATGACGACTTCATCGACAGCTATATCGAGCTGAAGATGGAAGAGGTGATGCGCCTGCAACTGCACCCGCACCCGGTCGAATTCGACATGTATTACAGCTGCTGACCGGCGGCTGACCCGACGACAGAAGCCCCGGACGGTCCGCCGCCCGGGGCTTTTTCCTGCCGGCTCCGCGTCAGGCAGGCGCCACTGTCGCGATCGAAAGCCGGACGATAGGTTGGCCCCATGACACCCCAGGAAATCGACGTCATCGTGCGCGTCGCCGGCGCGACCCTGCTGCTGGCGGCGACGATCCTGCTGTCCGGACGGGACGATCGCCGGAACGGCCTGTTCTTCCTGCCGCTCGCCCTCTGCCTGTGCGGATTCCTGGCCGGCAATACGCCGGACGCCGCCCTCAGGCTCAGCGGCATGGCGGGCCATGCGGCCTATCTGTTGACCGGCTTCGGGGCTGTGTTTCTGTGGTGGTTCTGCCTGTCCGTTTTCGACCGGACATTCAGACCGCGAGGGCTCGTCCTCGGCGCCGGCCTGGCCTGGATGGTGATCGCGGCGGCGGACAGGGGTCTGTTTGGCGATGCGTTCGGCGACGCCGGGCTTTCCCGGCTGTTGATCATCCTGGGTCTCGGCATGGTCGCACATCTGGCGTGGCGGCTGATCCGCGACCGTTCGGGCGATCTCGTGAGTGGCCGCCGCGAAGCCCGTGTTCTGGTCGTCCTGCTGTTGGGCGGACAACTCCTCGCTGACCTGATCATCGACGTGGTCATGGGCTTCGACTGGCAACCACGGGCCTTCAGCATCCTCCAGAACGCCGGCCTGCTCGTTTTTACCGGCTGGCTTCTGCATCTCCGACTGCGCGCCTCCGCAGGTCTTCCATCCGCTCCGGTCGCGTCTGGACCCGCTTATCCTCACCCGCCGGCGGGTGCGTCAGCGGAAGGCGACAGGCTGAAGGCGCGATTGCGGGCGTTGGTGGATATCGACCGCGTCCATCTGGATCCGGACCTGACCTTCGACCGCTTCGTCAGCCTGATGGGCGCGCCGGACCGGACCGTACGACGACTGATCAATCACGAGCTGGGATACGACCATTTCCGCACCTTCCTGAACGCCCACCGGATGATCGAGGCGCGCCGCCGTCTGGCCGATCCCGCCCACCGCCACGACAAGCTGATCACCGTCGCCATGGACAGCGGCTTCTCGTCGCTGGCGTCGTTCAACCGTGTCTTCCAGGACCTCGAGTCCTGCCCGCCCAGCGTTTTCCGCCAGAGGGCCCTGGCCCCGACCAACCAGCCGGCGGGACCCGCCGGGGGGCCACCGTCGGGTTTTGAGGAACGATCAGCCGACTCCTGAGAAGCGCCCGCCCGCGGCGCCCTCTAGTCAGCCGCCTTCGATAACGAAGGAGATCGACGCATGGACAGCATGATGACCACATTGGGCGGGGTCGCGATCCTGCTCCTCGTGGGCGGAGCGGCAGGCTTGTTGAGCCGGCGGCGGTTCTCCTTGCGCTGGCTGCTGGTCGCCGTGGCGCTCGCCGTCGTCAATGACGTCATGCTGACCAATGGTTACGGCCACATTCCGGACCTGCTCCCGCAAAGCGACTGGAACTGGCAGGGCAAGATCCTGGCGCTGGCCGCGACCCTGTTCATCGCCTCGCTGCCGGCCTTCGGTTGGGGGCGGTCGGGGCTGACTCTCGTCCAGGCCGCCGGCAGTCTGAAATCAGCGATACCCGTCGTTCTGGTCTATATTGCCTTCTTCGCGGGTCTCACCGTCGCGTTCCCGTCGTCGCCCGCGACGGCGGAAACGATAGCCTTCCAGCTGACCATGCCCGGGCTGGAGGAGGAAGCCTTCTATCGCGGGACCCTGCTCTTCGCCCTCGACCGCGCCGTCCTCGGCCGCTGGAGATTCCTGAGTGTGGACTGGGGATGGGGCGCGGTGCTGTCCTGCGTCCTGTTCGGGCTGGCGCACGCATTCGGCTTTTCGGACGGCCAGTTCTCGTTTGACCCGCTGACCATGGCCCTGACGGCCGTCCCGTCATTCATCGGCGTGTGGCTGGTATTGCGGACCCGTAGCGTGCTGCTGCCCATCGTCCTGCACAATTTCGGGAACGCCATCACCCTGCTGTTCTAGACGTAACGCCGGACGGCAAGCCGTCCGGCGTTCTCTATCGGCGGACCGCTGGCCTAGCGGTTGGTGGTCTCGACCTCGATGCCGTCGCGACCGGCGCGGACCGTCGTGCTGTCGCCATCGCGGCGATCGCGTTCGATGACCACGGGCGGACCGGGGACGGCGACCTCGCGCTCGATGACCACCGGCGCGGCCGGGACTTCGCGCTCGATGATTGTCGTCTTGTCGGTCTCAACGACGTCGGCGTCGTTGTCCGCCTGGGTGCAGGCTGCGGAGGCGAAGGCGATGGCGCCGAGCGCGGCGACGGCGATGAGGCGATGGACGGTGGTCATGGATGGACTCCTGAATGGGGACCCGATGCAAACGGCCACGCTCGATCGAAGTTCCGGCTCCCGATCCGGTGTCAGGCCAGCCCTTCGGCCGCGTCGGCGGTCTTGCGGCGGAACTCGATCAGCCGCACGCACCAGATCGAGATTTCGTAGAGCAGCACCAGCGGCACGGCGAGCATGATCTGGCTGATCGGATCGGGCGGAGTGACGACGGCGGCGACCACGACCACGGCCATGATGGCGTAGCGGCGACCCTCGGCCATGACCTTGGAGGAGATGATGCCTGCGAGGCCCAGCAGGGTCATCACGACGGGCAGCTGGAAGCACAGGCCGAAGGCCAGCAGCAGGGCGGTGACGAGGTTCAGATAGTCCGACACCTTCGGCAGCAGGGCCGCCGAGACGCCGCCGCCGGTGATCTGCTGACTCAGCGAGAACCACATGACGAAGGGCAGCATGACGAAATAGACCAAGGTCGCGCCCAGCAGGAACAACAGCGGGGCCGCGAGCAGGAAGGGCAGGAAGGCGCCCTTCTCATTGCGGTACAGGCCCGGGGCGACGAACCGGTACAGCTGCCAGGCCAGGACGGGGAAGGACACGACGATGGCCCCGAAGCCGGCCAGCTTCATCTTGGTGAAAAGGATTTCCAGCGGCGCCGTATAGATCAGGTTGACTGTCTGGCCGTCGACGCCGGGCAGGGGTTTCAGCCCCGCCGTGCCGAGGATCAGGTCCAGCGGCGAGACATGACCGCCGGGGCCGACCGACTGGTGGAACGCCGCCGCCGCCGCGAACGGTTTGACCAGGAAGATGTACAGCGGCTCGGCGAAATAGAAGCAGGCGATGAAGCCGATGATGAAGGCGACGACGCAGATCACCAGCCGTCCGCGCAGCTCGATCAGGTGATCCATCAGCGGCGCGCGTGACGCCTCGATCTCATCCTCGTCCTGTTCGAGCCGGCTCACAGGTCAATCTTCTTCGCACGAATGGGACGGGACGCGCCGCTGGCCGTCTTGACGGAGGCTACCGGCGCTGCTGCTTTCGCCGGGGTCTTGCGGGGTTTGGCGGCGGCCTTGGCTTTCGCCCTGGGCGCTGGAACAGGTTCGGCCTCAAGCGGCGTCATCACCGGCGGGCTGTCGGGCCATTCGTCCGGCGCGGCCAGCATGACAGGCTCGTCGAGCGGCCGGTTCAGGTCGTCGCGGATTTCACGGAAGGCGGCGTCGGCCTCGGCCCCCAGCGGGACCATGCCCTGGCCGGTGCGCAGCGCCTGGACCTCCTTGCGCAGCTCGTCCAGCTCGGACTGACGCGCCATCTCGTCGAAGCTCGAACGGAACTCATTGGCCATGGCGCGGGCGCGGGCCATGACCTTGCCGATCTTGCGCATCAGCAACGGCAAATCCTTTGGCCCCACCACAAGCAGGGCCACGATGCCGATCACCAGGATTTCAAAGCCGCCAATACCAGGGCCGAGGCCACCCATCCGTCAGGTCTCCGACGTCAATGCAGCGCCTAGGATTTCAGGTCTTCTTTTTCGGCGTCGGTGCGGGGCAGGGCGCCCGCGCGCTCGTCCGAAGGCTTGTCTGAATCGGTGTCCTTCAGCCCTTCACGAAAGGCCTTGATGCCCTTGGCCGCGTCGCCCATCAGGCCAGACAGCTTGCCGCGTCCGCCGAACAGCAGCAGGCCGATGATGATGACAATGGCCCAATGCCAGATGCTGAAAGAGCCCACGAACCATCTCCACGTTCGGGCCAATGCGTGGCCCGCTCAAACACTTGTGCCGCATATAGGCCGTTCAGTGGCGCGACGCCAAGCGAACCTGTTAGGAGGCGCGCATGAGTCACGTGATCATCCACACCGACGGCGCCTGCAAAGGCAATCCCGGCCCCGGCGGCTGGGGCGCCATTCTCCAGACCGGCGGCGGTCACGAGAAGGAGCTGTGCGGCGGCGAGCCCCTCACCACCAACAACCGCATGGAGCTGTTGGGCGCCATCATCGCGCTCGAGGCCCTGTCCCGCCCGTGCCGCGTCGATCTGCACACCGACAGCAAATACGTCATGACCGGGATCACCCAATGGATTCACGGCTGGAAGGCGCGCGGCTGGACGACGGCGGACAAGAAGCCGGTCAAGAACGAGGACCTGTGGAAACGCCTCGACGCCGCGCGCGCCCGGCACGAGGTGAAGTGGCACTGGGTCAAGGGCCACGCCGGCCACGAGCTGAACGAACGCGCTGATGGGCTAGCCAACCGCGGGATCGAAGAGATGCGGGCGGACTAGGCCGTCCGCACCTTCAGCTTCGGACCGTCCATCCCCTCGACGATGACGCTCTCGCCCGCCAGCGGCGCCGCGCCCTCGATTTCGGCGACCCATTCGGCGCCCGAGACGAAGACTCGCCCGCGTCCGTCGACGAAGGCTTGCACCACCTGGGCCCGCTGGCCGATGAGTCGGGCGTCGCGGGCGTTGATGTCCGGCGCGTCCGACGGATTGACCCGCTGGATCAGTCGCCGCGACAGCAGGGTCGTGGCCACGGTCAGGGCGGCGAACAGCGCCACCTCGCCGGTGAAGTCGAGCGGCAGGCCCAGGGCGGTGACCACTGCGACCACCCCCGCCGAGACGGCCGGCCACAGCAGCCATTCGGTCGACAGGGCCGCTTCGACCGCCAGCAGAAGCACGCCCAGAGCCAGCCAGATCCAGAACGGCTGGGCCGCATGCAGGTCAGTCAGGGCTTCCATGGATCAGGTCCTCGGAACGGAGGGACGGGGCGGCCGCGGCGGAGTCGGGCGAGCGGGCGCAGGAGGCGGCGGCGCGTCGCGGCGCACGTCGCTGCGGCCCTGCTGCTGTTCCTTGGCCAGACCGACCAGTTCGCCCAGCCCGGCGATGGTGCCGACCAGACCGGACATCTCGGCCGGCACGATGACCGTCTTGGCCGTGGGATTACGCGCCAGTTCGGCGAAGGCCTCGACGTATTTCTGGGCCACAAAGTAGTTGATCGCGTTGACGTCGCCCGCGGCGATGGCCTGGGACACCATGGCGGTGGCCTTGGCTTCGGCCTCGGCTTCGCGTTCACGGGCCTCGGCGTCGCGGAAGGCGGCTTCGCGGCGGCCCTCGGCCTCGAGGATGGCGGCCTGTTTGGCGCCCTCGGCGCGGGCGATCGCGGCCTGTTTCTCGCCGTCGGCCTCGGTGATGACGGCGCGGCGCTCGCGCTCGGCCTTCATCTGGCGCGCCATGGCGTTGGTGATGTCGGCCGGCGGGGTCAGGTCCTTGATCTCGATCCGGTTGACCTTGACGCCCCACGGCTCGGTCGCCGCGTCGATCACGGTCAGCAGCCGGGAGTTGATCGAGTCGCGCTGGAACAGCACCTCGTCCAGCTCCATCGAGCCGACCACGGTGCGCAGGTTGGTCGAGCACAGCTGGGTGATGGCATACGGCAGGTTTTCGATCCGGTAGGCGGCGGCCGAGGCCTCCATCACCTGGATGAAGACGATGGCGTCGACCTTCACCATGGCATTGTCCTTGGTGATCACCTCTTGCTGAGGAACATCAAGAACTTGCTCCATCATGTTCATGCGGCGGCCGATGCGCTCCACGAACGGCGTCAGGATGCTGATCCCGGGGCTTAGCGTACGGGTGTATTTGCCGAACCGTTCGACCGTCATCTCGCGGCCCTGGGGCACGATCTTGACCACGCTGAACAGCAGCACGAAGGCCAGCACGACCAGCGCGACGGTGAATAGGAATGAGGTGTCCATGATATCTCCCTGTCCCGCACAGGTTAGCACCCTGTGGCCGCCGCGCCACAGAAACCGGACAGGGCGAAGATGACATCCGCGTAATCTGAGCTGTTCAGCGCGCGGCGACCGCCATCCGGATAATCCGCTGCGTCTCGGACCAGTCGATGAGCGCCTCGACCTCGTCCAGCGCCACGAACCGCGCTTCGAGGGCGTCGTCCCCGGCGACGGGCTCGCCGGACAGCCAGCGCGCCGCATAGTCGATCAGCACATAATGCCGCCCTGCCTCGGGAAACAGGCCGTCGACCACGTCGATCAGCCCCGTGATCTCCGCCTCGACCCCCGTTTCCTCGCGCAACTCCCGCAGGGCCGCGTCCACCGCCCGCTCGCCGGTCTCGATGCGTCCGCCGGGCAGGCTCCATTCGCCTTGCCGCGGCGGCGTCCCGCGCCGGATCAGCAGCACCGAATCGCCCCGCAGACAGACGACGCCGACGGCAGGGACGGGAAGGGTCAGGGGGGCGGTCATCCGCCAAGCCTGACTTGGCCCTTTCGTCGCGTCCATGACTTTGAGACAAGAGCGGCATGACGCCCCTGCCGCCCGCCGCCCTCTCCGCCCTCAAGTCCGCCGTCGGCGACGGCGGCTGGACCGACGATCCGGGGCAGATCGCGCCGTGGCTGACCGAGTGGCGGAACCGCTGGCATGGCCATACGCCGCTGATGCTGACGCCTCGCTCGACCGCCGAGGTCTCCCGCGCCGTTCGCGTCTGCGCCGAACACCGCGTCGCCATCGTCCCTCAAGGGGGAGACACCGGCCTCGTCGGCGGCCAGATCCCTTTCGGCGAGGTCCTGCTCTCAACCCGCAAGCTGCGCGCCATCCGCGACGTCACACCGCTGGATGACGCCATGAC
>JALYPS010000508.1 GCA_030856285.1 Pseudomonadota bacterium | reverse complement strand
GTTCGGCCTTACAATATAGAGCGGAGGCCCGTTTCACCAACGCCGCGGCGCGATGAAAGGGTCCGCATAGCCCTAGTCGTCAGATGGCTTTGCGTCAGGATCGGGGCGAACCGCCTGCCGGGCGAGTATCCGCGCCAGATCAGCCTCTTCAACGGCTGACAGGGGCGTCGCCTCGGTCCGGCCCCGGCGCGCGACTAACAGCAGGCCGGCTCCCACCAACAGCAGCGCCGCGAGCGGCCCGAACCACAGCAGCCAGGTTCCGCCTCTCAGCGGCGGCGTAAACAAGACGAAGTCGCCGTAGCGGCGGACCAAGTCGTCGCGGACCTGTTTGTCGGTTCGCCCGGCGGCGATCTGATCGCGCACCAGACCGCGCATGTCGGCGGCGATTCCGGCGGGGCTGTCGGCGATCGCCTCGTGCTGGCAGACCACGCAGCGGATGTCGTCGAACAGGGCCTGGGCCCGCGCCTCCTGGGCGGCGTCAGGCAGGGGCCGGTCGGGCGCGGGGGCGGGTTCCTGCGCAGCGATAGGCGTGGCGATCAGGCCGAGAGACGCTAGGGCGATCAGCAGGGTGTGCCTCATGCCGCCGCCTTCCGCCGGTTCACGCCCAGCCTGAGCCGGCGATCCAGCAGCGACAGCTGCCCGCCCAGCGCCATGATCGCCGGGCCGAGGAAGATCAGCCGCGCCCAGGGGTTCCACCAGACCCGCACGCTCCAGGCCGGTTGGTCGGCGGCGGTCCGTCCGCGCTCGCCCAGCACGACATAGACGTCGTCCAGCCCGCGGAAATCGAGACCGACCTCGGTTGTCGTCTGCCCTCCGGCCGGGAAGAAGCGGCGCTCGGCGGTGACCGTCTTCGGCGCGCCGCCGTTGCGCAGGGTCACGGTCAGCCGGCCCTGTTCGGCCAGATAGTTGGGACCTTCGACCACGCGCACGGAGTCCAGCCGCACAGCCCATTTGCCGGCCTCGATGGTCTGGCCGGGCGCCAGCAGGCGGGCCGCCTCGACACGATAGCCGGTCTCGACCACCGCCCCGAGGACGAAGACCCCCAGCCCGGCGTGGGCCAGGGTCGTGCCCCACGCCCCGAGCGGCAGGCCCCGGGCACGGCGCAGGCTCTCTGCGATGGGCGTGCGGAACAGGCGGACCCGCTCGGCCACCTCGGCGAGGGTCCCGAGGATCAGCCAGGCTCCGAGACCGATCCCGGCGGCCGACAGGGCCTTCTTCGGCTCGAAAACCATCCAGCCCCCGAACGCTATGAAAATGGCCAGACCGGCGGCCACGGCCAGCCGCTGGCCCACGCCCTTGAGGTCGCCGCGCTTCCACGCCAGCAACGGCCCGGCCGGCAGGATCAACAAGGCGGCGGCCATCAGCGGCACGAAGGTCAGGGCGAAATAGGGCGGGCCGACCGAGATGGTCGCGCCATTCGCGGCCTCGAGGATCAGCGGATAGAGGGTGCCGAGCAGGACAGTGGCGCAGGCCGCGGTCAGGAACAGGTTGTTGAGCACCAGCGCGCCCTCGCGGCTGACCGGGGCGAACATCCCCCCGCCCTTCAGTTGCGGCGCGCGCCAGGCGAACAGGGCGAAGGCCGCGCCGGAGGTGGCGCCGAGGATGGCCAGCAACATCAGGCCGCGCTCGGGATCGACGGCGAAGGCGTGGACGCTGGTCAGGACGCCCGACCGGACGAGGAAGGCGCCCAGCATGGAAAAGGTGAAGGCCAGGAGGGCGAGGAACGTGGTCCAGCCGGCCAGCGCCCCGCGCCGTTCGGTGACCACGGCGGAGTGCAGCAGCGCCGCGCCGGCCAGCCAGGGCAGGAAGCTGGCGTTCTCGACCGGGTCCCAGAACCACCATCCGCCCCAGCCGAGCTCATAATAGGCCCAGAAGGCGCCGAGGTTGATGCCGACGGTCAGGAAGGCCCAGCTGGCGAGGGCCCACGGCCGCACCCAACGGCCCCACGCCGGCCAGAAACTGGAATTGGCCCGCCCCTCGATCAGGGCCGCCACCGCCAGCGAGAAACAGACCGAAAACCCGACATAGCCCGCGTAGAGCAGCGGCGGATGGAAGGCGAGCGCCGGATCCTGCAGCAACGGGTTCAGCGAGCCGCCCTGAAACGGGGCCGGGTCCAGCCGCTCGAACGGATTGGAGGTGAAGACGGCGAAGGCGAGGAACAGCAGGCCGAGCAGCCCCTGGGTGGCCACTGCCGAGGCCTTGAGCCCGAACGGCAGGCCGCGCGCCCGCGTCAGCAC
>JALYPS010000505.1 GCA_030856285.1 Pseudomonadota bacterium | reverse complement strand
TTCCTGCGCTGCATGAACCGGATGAACGACACCATCCCGTCGGCCAAGGTCACCGGCAAGATCAACATGGACGGGCAGGACATCAACGCCCGGTCGGTGGGCCCGGTGTTGCTGCGCGCCCAGGTCGGCATGGTGTTCCAAAAGCCCAACCCGTTCCCCAAGACCATCTTCGAGAATGTCGCCTACGGTCCGCGCATCCATGGCCTGGCCGCCTCGAAATCCGAACTGGAAGGCGTGGTCGAGGCCTCGCTGAAGCGCGCCG
Source organism: Pseudomonadota bacterium (assembly GCA_030856285.1). GTDB lineage: Bacteria > Pseudomonadota > Alphaproteobacteria > Caulobacterales > Caulobacteraceae > Brevundimonas. The sequence continues at coordinate 2,195 of JALYPS010000505.1, read as the reverse complement.
GTCTGTGGGAAGAGGTCGCCGACCGCCTCCATTCGCCCGGCACCGGCCTGTCCGGCGGTCAGCAGCAGCGGCTGGTCATCGCCCGCGCCATCGCCGTCGAGCCCGAGGTCATCCTGATGGACGAACCCTGCTCGGCCCTGGACCCGATCGCCACCGCCAAGATCGAGGAGCTGATCGACGAGCTGCGCGAACGCTACTGCATCGTCATCGTCACCCACTCCATGGCCCAGGCGGCCCGCGTGTCGCAGCGGACGGCCTTCTTCCACCTCGGCCGACTGGTCGAGCACGGACCCACCGAAGAAATCTTCACGAATCCCCGGGAACGGCGCACGCTCGACTACATCACCGGCCGTTTCGGTTAGGCGTCTGAATGAACCTGCACACGGTAAAGGCGTATGGGGACGAACTGAATCAGCTGACGGCGGAGGTCGCCCGCATGGGTGGTCTGGCCGAGGCCCAGGTCGCCGACGCAGTCGAATCGGTCGCCCGGCGGGACATCGCATTGGGCCAGGCGGTGGTGGAGCGCGACGCCAAGCTCGACGCCATGCACCATGACATCGAGCGCAAGGCCATCCGGCTGATCGCCCTTCGTCAGCCGGTCGCCACCGATCTGCGTAAAACCCTCGCGGCCATGAAACTGGCCGTGGACCTGGAGCGCACTGGCGACCTCGCCAAGAACATCGCCAAGCGGGGGCTGACCTTGGCCGAAGGCGAGCCGATGCAGCCGCTGACCCGCTCCATCGAGCGGATGGGCAAGCTGGTGTCGGGGCGGCTGCGCGACGTGCTGGACGCCTATACGGCCTCCGAAGTCGATCGGGCCATGGCTGTCTGGGCCTCGGACGACGAGGTGGACGAGCACTACAACGCCCTGTTCCGCGAACTGCTGACCTACATGATGGGCGATCCGCGCACGATCACGGCGTGCGCTCACCTGCTGTTCATGGCCAAGAATCTCGAGCGAATCGGCGACCACGCCACCAACATCGCTGAGACGATCCACTACGAGATCACCGGCGATGAGATGACGGGCGAGCGGCCCCGCGCCGCCCCCGATCGAGACGACGATATCCAGCCGATGATCAGAGACGACCGGAGTATCTGACGTGCAGCCTTACGTTCTGGTGATGGAAGACGAGGACGCCCTGGCGACTCTGCTCCAGTACAATCTGGAAAAGGAGGGCTACACCGTCGTGGTCGCCGGCGACGGCGAAGAGGGTCTGGTTCAGATCGATGAGCGGATGCCCGATCTGGTCCTGTTGGACTGGATGCTGCCAAAGGTGTCGGGCATCGAGGTCTGCCGCCGTCTGCGCGGCCGGCCCGAGACCCGCAACCTGCCCATCATCATGCTGACGGCGCGGGGCGAGGAGTCGGATCGTGTTCGGGGCCTGGACACGGGCGCCGACGACTATCTGACCAAACCCTTTTCGATGACCGAGCTGATCGCGCGTATCCGCGCGGTGCTGCGCCGCATTCGGCCGGGCCTGGCGGACGACCGCGTGGGCCATGGCGACATCATCATCGACCGCGTCGCCCACCGGGTGAAGCGCGCCGGCAAGGAGATTCACCTGGGTCCCACCGAGTTCCGGCTGCTGGATTATCTGATGCAGCACCCGGGGCGGGTGTTCAGCCGCGAACAGCTGCTGGACGCGGTCTGGGGATCGGACGTCTATGTTGAGGCGCGGACGGTCGATGTGCACGTCGGGCGCCTGAGGAAGGCGCTCAATGTCGAAGAGACGGCCAACCCGATCCGCACAGTACGCTCGGCGGGCTATTCCCTCGATCTGGAAGGCTGAAGGGCGCGCACCAGCAAGTCGTCGGCCGTCGTCCCCTCGGGACTGAAGGCCAGGCGTGGCCACTCGGGCGTAAAGCGTTCCAGCGCCAGCATCAGACCCAAGCCCTCGTCCTGGCTCCACCCGCGCCGACCGCCGCGTATGAAGTTGGTGGCGTCCGTTGAGGACAGGCGGCCGCCGCGCGGGTCCGTCAACCAGGCCCAGGCGGCCCAGTTGCCCGTGCCCTCGAGGGTCAGAAAGACGTCGTCTGTTTCGGCGTAGAGCGCGTCCTCGCCGGTGAACCACCGCGCCCGGCGCTCGGCCATCATGCGGGCGGCCGTTGTCAGGGCCACTCGTGCGGCCGCCGGGTCCGGCGTGGTGGCGGCTTCGTAGAACAGGTCGCGCTCGGCCTCGTAAGCGGCGACA
>JALYPS010000495.1 GCA_030856285.1 Pseudomonadota bacterium | reverse complement strand
GAAAGGGGGATGACCATGGCTCTGATCCTGCACGGCGCCTGCCATTGCGGGGCCCAACGGTTCTCCGCGCCTGCGCCGGAGACGGTGACCTGTTGCAACTGCTCGATCTGCTCAAAGCGCGGCGCACTGTCGGCCTACTATGCACCGGAGCAGGTTGAACTCTGCCTCACCTCCGACGCCCTCGCCGCCTACCAGTGGGGCGACCGGATGATGACCTTTCATCATTGCGCAGCGTGCGGATGCGGCGTGTTCAGCGAGGCGCCCGCCTGGACGACGGACGAGGGCGAGGACCGGCCTGCGCGCATCATTCTGAACGCCCGGCTGTTCGACGATTTCGAACTGGACGCCGTGCCTGTGCGGCTAGTCGACGGCCGCAACAGCGGGTGACCTTGCGGGGCCGGTGGTTCATAAGCACCTGCGTCTGACGCCACCTCCGAGGACCCCCATGCCCATCGCCACCCGCGCCTTCGCCGCCACATCCAGCGACGCACCGCTGTCGCCCTATGACTTCGACCGCCGCGATCCGGGCCCTGACGACGTGGCCATCGAGATCAAGTATGCCGGCGTCTGCCACTCCGACCTGCACATCGTGAAGAACGACCTGGGCAACACGACCTATCCGATCGTGCCCGGCCACGAGATCGCGGGCGTGGTGACGGCGGTGGGCGGCAATGTCGCCCGCTTCAAGGTCGGCGACCGCGTCGGCGTCGGCTGCATGGTCGACAGCTGCCGCCAGTGCAAACCCTGCCGCGAGGGCGAGGAGCAGTACTGCGTGCCGGGCATGGTCCAGACCTATGGCTCGCCCGACCCCAAGGCGGCCGGAACCGGCCAGAAGATCACCCAGGGCGGCTATTCGACCGCCATCGTCGTCGACCAGAACTATGTCGTCACCATCCCCGACAGCATCCCGCTGGACGCCGCCGCGCCCCTGCTGTGCGCCGGGATCACCACCTATTCGCCGCTGAAGCACTGGAAGGTGGGGCCGGGGTCGAAGGTCGCGGTGATCGGCCTCGGCGGCCTCGGCCATATGGCGGTCAAACAGGCGGCGGCCATGGGGGCCGAAGTCACCGTCCTGTCGACCTCGGACCGCAAGAAGGCGGACGCCGAACGGATGGGGGCGAAGCATTTCCTCATCAACTCGGACAAGGCGGCGATGCAGGCGGCGGGCGAGAGCTTCGACCTGATCATCAACACCGTCTCGGCGACGCACGAGATCGCCAGCCACGTCCAGCTGCTGGCCAAGGACGGCACCATGGTCATGCTGGGCCTGACCACCGAGGGCCTGCCGGTCTATGCCATGGGCCTGTTGTGGCGGCGCCGCGCGGTGGCGGGGTCGCTGATCGGCGGCATCCGCGAGACCCAGGAGATGCTGGACTTCTGCGCCGAGCACGGTCTGGCCTGCGACATCGAGGTCATCGCGCCGGACCAGATCAACGAGGCCTACGCCCGGCTGGAGAAGTCCGACGTGCGGTACCGGTTCGTGCTGGACATGGCGCGGATCTGAGAAGGGTGATTGGTGGTTGGTGATTGGTGATTGCCGCTCAACTGTCGGCGGAAGGGCGGCACAGCCCGAGCCCTCGCACAGGCGCCGGCCAGCCACCAATCACCGGCCACCCTTCCCGCGCAACCGCCATCCAGCTAAAGCGTAGTCCTTGAAGGCCGTGCAGCAGACGCGGCTCCAAGGGACAAGGAAACGCATATGGCTCGAGTGGCTCTGGTCACGGGTGGCACCCGCGGCATCGGCAAGGCGATCGTTCAGCGGCTGAAGGAAGACGGCATGCTCGTCGCCGCCGGCTATTCCGGCAATGTCGAGGCGGCCGAGGCCACGGCGAAGGAACTGGGGGTCTCCATCGTCAAGGGCAACGTCGGCTCGTTCGACGACTGCGCCCGGGCTGTGAAGGAGATCGAGGATCAGCTTGGCCCGATCGACATCCTGGTCAACAACGCCGGCATCACCCGCGACGGCTTCTTCCACAAGATGAACTCGGAGCAGTGGTCCGACGTGATCCGCGTCAACATGGACAGCGTGTTCAACATGACGCGCCAGGTCATCAACGGCATGCGCGACCGCGGCTTCGGCCGGATCGTCAACATCAGCTCCATCAACGGTCAGAAGGGCCAGATCGGCCAGACCAACTATTCCGCCGCAAAGGCCGGGATGATCGGCTTCACCAAGGCGCTGGCGCTCGAGAACGCGCGCAAGGGCGTGACGGTCAACTGTATCGCGCCGGGCTATATCGACACCGAAATGGTCGGGGCCATGGACGAGAAGGTCCTGGCCGGGATCATCTCCCAGATTCCCGTCGGAAGACTCGGAAAAGGCGAGGAAATCGCCGACATGGTGTCATGGCTGGCCGGTGAACGTGCCGGATATGTCACAGGCTGCACCCTGTCACTGAACGGGGGCCAGTATCTGGTCGGCTGACCTGGTCCTGCCCAAAATCCGCCGCGTGACGCTTGCACCAGTACTCCTCATGGAGTTGACGGCGAGGGTCAGAACGGCGCGAACGCCGCTTCCGGCCGCGATGGCTATCGCCCTCGCGGCGGCGGCGCTGTCGTCCCTGCCCATGGCCTCCCAGGCCCAGGCCCAGAACCAGGGCAACGCCCAGGCCGAACAGGCTCAGGCCCTGCGCAATCGCAATGCCGCCGCCGCGCGCGCCGCGCCGCCGACCGGCCGCTATGTGGCCGAGTCCGGCGAGGGCTTCATTCTCGACCGGTCCGGCCCGCGGCCCCTGCTGCGCTTTGACCGGCGGGACGAGACCTGGGTGCTGCGCCCCACGGCCGCTCCGCGCGGCGACGTGATCTATCGCAATGACGCCGGTGACCAGCTGCTGCGGGTGACCCCCGGCGGCGGCATGACCGTCTATACGACCCGGGCGCCCGGCGGTTCTCCCGCCTCCTTCACCGGCCCCGGCCAGAGCCTGACCCCGCCGACGCTAGGGCCCGTACTTCTGTGGAGCCTGATGGCGCGACGCAGCGAAATGATCAGCCAAGCTCTTGGCAGGCTGGTCTTTATTGATCTCACCGGCGACCGCTCGGAGGCGCTTTGCGTCGAGGCGCTGATCGTCACTACCGATGCCGTCCTTCGCATTGCCCGGTCGCCGGCGGCACGACAGAGCCTCGACCGGCTAACCAGCATCACCATAGTCGAAGGCGAGCGCGCCTCAGTCACCTACGTTGGCGGACGACTGATGGTCACGGTGGACCCCGATGAAGGGATGGCGGGCCGACCGTCTTCGGCCCGGGTTATTCAGGTTCTCTTGAGGGAACCGCCCGCCCGGCGCTGACTGCCTCTCTCGCCGAAGGCTTTGTGTTCAACGAGCCGACCCAATCGCCCGGCCAGTGAGGCAAAAAACAACGCTTTTGTGTGAGCCGGCAATCGCCCGGGAGCAACAGCCGGCTCACGCAGTTGCTACGGATTCGGGCCAGCAGGCGGAGCCGGGGGGGGCGCCTCGTCGTCACAGGGTCCTGTCACGGTCTCTGTGCGGCAGGTTTTGGTGCCGCTGGCATCTGTGTAGCACAACGTCACTTTCGAAATTACGCACTGGCGTCCGTAATTTCTTCCTGCTGCTCTTGAGCAAAACTCGCTCCCGCAACAACCAAGAACAGTGCAGTAGCCGACACCATCAAGATACGCTTCTTCATTTTTCGTCCCCTATCAGACACGTGGAAGTCACTACTATGGCGTGATCATTCGACAGGGTCCACCTTCCCCTGGTTGCCCTCAGCGCTCATCCCTGGGGCGAAGATCGCTTCCAACGAGCTGCTCTTGGAAGCATGGAGACGTGCGTGTCCTCCCCGGTCTGGATCTCTAGGTGGTGAACACGTCCTTGGCCGCCCGCACGGCCGCGAAGGCCTCTGTGTCGCCCGCGCGCAGGAAGGGATTGAAGGCCTTTTCCGCGCCGATGGTGGTCGGGACGGTGGCCTCGCCCCGCTCCCGCATCGCGAAAATCTCCGCCGCCCGCGCCGCCATCTCGGGCCGGTCGTCCACGCTGAGGGCGAAACGGGCGTTGGCGGCGGTGTATTCGTGGGCGCACCAGATGACGGTATCGTCCGGCCAGCCCGCCAGGACCTGCAGACTGCTCCACATCTGCGCCGGCGTACCCTCGAAAAGACGTCCGCAGCCGAGGGTGAACAGCACGTCGCCGACGAAGGCCTGGGCGTCCGCGGGCGACCGATAGACGATGTGCCCGAGGGTGTGGCCAGGCGCGCCGGTCACCTCCAGCGCGGTCCCGCCCAGCATGACCGTGCCGCCGCCCGCCACGATCCGGTCGATCGGCGCGGCCTTGCGCACTTCCTCGGGGCCGACGATCTCGCAGCCCGTTTCGGCCTTCAGTCGGGCGTTGCCCTGGGTATGGTCAGGGTGCCAGTGGGTGTTGAGGATCAGGTCGAGACGACCCCAGCCACTGCGCTCCAGATCAGCCAGAATAGCGTCCGCGTCGGGCGTGTCGACGGCAGCGACCACGCCTGTGTCCCGGTCCCGAACCAGAAAGCCGTAGTTGTCGTTGAGGCAGGGAAACAGGCGCACATCGAGGGTCATGCGCGCATTCTAGCAGCCGCCCCCGACGCGGCCTATGGTGGCGGCATGCGGCGCAGTATCGAGGAACTCCGAACCTTCTACGGCGAGCCCACCGGCGCCCTGGCGCGGCGGCTCCTGGCGCGCCGGCTTGAGGACGCCTGGGGCGAGGCGGCGAACAGCGATGTTCTGGGCATCGGCTACGCCACGCCGTGGCTGGAGGCCTTCGTCGGGGCCCGACGCGTGGTCGCGGCCATGCCGGGCGGTCAGGGCGTGGAGCCGTGGCCCTCGGTTGGCAAGAACCGCAGCCTGCTGGTCGATGACCGCCGCCTGCCCTTCGCCGCCGGATCGTTCGACCGCATCCTGCTGATCCACGCACTGGAAGAAGCGGACGATGCCCAGGGGCTGATGAATGAGGCCGTGCGCGCCCTGTCGCCGGCCGGGCGGATCATTCTGGTCGCGGCGGCGCGGGGCGGAATGTGGGCGCGGGCCGAGGCCACGCCGTTCGGTCACGGAAGGCCCTTCACCCGCCGCCAGCTGGAGCGGCTGGTCCGGGGCGCGGGCCTCGAGCCCACGGCCTGGTCCCAGACCCTGTATGTGCCGCCCTGGGCGCCGCTACTGCCGCTGGCCGACGGTTTCGAACAGATCGGCAAACGGGTCATGCCGGGGGCGGCGGGCGTCATCCTGCTGGAGGCGACGCGGCAGGCCTACGCCCGTATCCGACCGGGCGGGGCGGTGGCGACAGCGCCGGTGATGACGCCCGCCCTGCAACCACAGCCGGCGTCGCGATCATCGCGCGATCTGCCCGGTGATGATCTGGCGGGTAGCGGCGAACGCCCTTAAAGCCCTGCCCATGCAACGACTGATCCTGATGCGTCACGCCGAGGCGGAACGGGCGGCCGGTTCCGGTCGGGACCGCGACCGCGTGCTGTCGGCGCGTGGCCGCAAGGACGCCGCCGCCATGGGC
>JALYPS010000494.1 GCA_030856285.1 Pseudomonadota bacterium | reverse complement strand
GGGCTGATACGCTTACGGGCGGCGACGGGATCGATACAGCGGACTATTCCGGAGCGGACGGTCGCGTCAGGATCAATCTTGCAGATGGAACGGCCTTTGGCGGCTTGCATGCGCATGGGGACGTTCTGTCGGGTGTCGAGAATGTGATCGGCACCAACCACGACCTGACAGACTTCCTCACCGGCGATGCGAACGCCAACGTGCTGAGCGGCCTGGCCGGCGACGATGAACTGACCGGAGGAGCCGGCGATGATGTCCTGATCGGCGGAGCCGGAGCTGATACGCTTACGGGCGGCGACGGGATCGATACGGCGGACTATTCCGGAGCGGACGGTCGCGTCAGGATCAATCTTGCAGATGGAACGGCCTTTGGCGGCTGGCATGCACATGGGGACGTTCTGTCGGGCATGGAGAATGTGATCGGCACCAACCACGAACTGACCGACTTCCTCACCGGCGATGCGAACGCCAACCGGCTTAGCGGCCTTGCCGGCGACGATGAACTGAGCGGGCTGGGCGGCGACGACGTGATCGATGGCGGCGATGGAGTGGATATCGTCGAGCTGAGAGGCCTCAGCGGCGACTACACCATAACCGCGGTCGCAGGAGGCTACCGGGTGACGGATGCGGTGACGGGGCGCGACGGATCGGATCTGCTGAGCGGGGTCGAGACGCTGCGCTTCAGCGACGGTTCCACGGTCGCTCTACCCGCCTCCGCCCAGGCCGCGCCCCAGGGAGCGCCCGCCCAGGCCGGCGGCAAGACCGTCACCGGACCCGAGGTCCTGCCCGGCGCCGCGGACGACAAGGCGGCGCAGGACGGACCCCAGATCCTGCCCGGCGTGGACGAAGGGCTCCCGACTCTCGCACGCGACGGGCTGACGGCGACCACCTTCGCGCCGCGGGACGGCGACACGGCGCAAACACTCTCCGAGTTCGGCGAATTGCCGGACGATGACGGCTTCCTGTTCGGAACCATGAAGGACAGCGCCTGGCCCGAGGTCCTGCCGGCCATCGACGACGGCTTCATCCTCACGGGCAAGTTCGACGACGTCCCGCCCGTGATGCCCACGGCCGCGGATATCTTCGACGCCGGAGGTCCATCAATCACGGAGATGGAAATGGCCCGGGACCTGCTCATGTCCCTGGCCCGCGAGAACCCGCTCAATAACTCCGGGGACAGTCTGACGCTGCTCGATGACTGGTCCGCGCTCGCTCCGCACCGGGATGCTGTGTGGGCGTGAGGCTGCTGAAGCCGATACGCTGACCGACCGCAGGGGGAGCCAGGCTTTCCCTGCGGGCCGGGCCCGGACCTACCGACCCGTCGCCGGATGGAAAAACGCGTGGATGCGTTCCGCCATGGGCTGGTTGATCCCCTCGACCTTGACCAGATCGACCACAGAGGCGCGGCCGACGCCCTTGGCGGAGCCGAAGGCGTGCAGCAGGGCCTTCTTGCGGCCGGGGCCGATGCCCTCGATCTCGTCGAGCGGGTTCTTCTTGATGTCCATCGAGCGGCGCGTGCGGTGGGCGCCGTTGGCGAAGCGGTGGGCCTCGTCGCGCAGACGCTGGATGTAGTAGAGGGCCGGCGATTTCAGCGGCAGCATGAAGGGCGGCTTGCCGGGCATGAAGAAATGCTCCTTGCCGGCGTCACGGTCGGGGCCCTTGGCCACGCCGACGGCGAGGATGTCGTCCAGACCCAGATCGGCCAGCACCGCCAGCGCCTCGGCCAGCTGGCCGGCGCCGCCGTCGATCAGCAGCAGGTCGGGGCGGACGACCTCCTCGCCCGCGTCCTCGTCCTTGACCAGTCGTCCGAAGCGGCGGCGCATGACCTCGCGCATCATGCCGTAGTCGTCGCCGGGGGTCAGGTCCTCGCCGCGGATGTTGAACTTGCGGTACTGGGACTTCTGGAAGCCGTCGGGCCCGGCCACCACCATGCCGCCGACGGCGTTGGTCCCCTGGATGTGGGCGTTGTCGTAGATTTCGATCCGCTCGGGCCGGGTGTCGAGACCGAAGGCCTCGCAGACCTCGTCGAGGATTTTGCCCTGGGCCGAGCCCTCGGCCATCTTGCGGCCCAGCGCCTCGCGGGCGTTGGTGTGGGCGTGGTCGACGAGGCTGAGCTTTTCGCCGCGCATGGGGCGGGCGATCTCGACCTTGCGTTCGGCCTTCATCGAGAAGGCCTCTTCCAGCAGCTCCAGTTCATGCGGGCGGACGTTGGACAGGACCAGGCGCGGGATCGGCTTGTCCTCGTAGAACTGGCCGAGGAAGGCGGCGAGGATTTCGGGGTCGGCATCCGTCTTGTCGACGCGCGGGAAATAGGCGCGGCCGCCCCAGTTCTGGCCCCCGCGATAGAAGAAGACCTGGACGCAGGCCTGACCGCCCTCGGAGAACAGGGCGAAGACATCAGCCTCGGCGACGCTGTCGGCGCTGACGGAATTCTCCATCGAGATGGCCGACAGGGCGCGGATGCGGTCGCGGACGCGAGCGGCCTGTTCGTAGTCCATCGCCTCCGCCGCGGCGCTCATCTCGCCGGACAGGCGGGCGATGACAGCGCGGGACTTGCCCTTCAGAAAGGCCGAGGCCTCGTCAACCAGACCGGCGTAGTCCTCGAGCGAGATCAGGCCGGTGCAGGGGGCGGAGCAGCGCTTGATCTGGTGCAGCATGCAGGGGCGGGTGCGGGTCTCGTAGACGCTGTCTGAACAGGACCGCAGCAGGAAGGCCTTCTGCAGGGTGTTCAGCGTCCGGTTCACCGCCCAGGTCGAGGCGAAGGGGCCGAAATAGTCGCCGGGCGTGGTGTGGGCGCCGCGGTGCTTGCGGACCTGAGGGGCGCGGTGATCCTTGCGGATCATCAGTTCGGCGAACGACTTGTCGTCGCGGAGGACAACGTTGAAGCGCGGCTTCAGCTGTTTGATGAAGCTGGATTCCAGCAGCAGGGCCTCGGTCTCGGAGGCGGTGATGACCAGCTCCATCGAGCGGGTCAGGGACACCATCAGCCCTATGCGCTGGGTGTGGAAACGCCCCTGCGCATACTGGAGGATGCGCTTCCTGATCGACCGCGCCTTGCCCACATACAGGCAGGTCCCGTCCTCGCCATACATGCGGTAGACGCCCGGCTTGTCGGGCGCGCGCCGGGCCTCGTCGCGGATCAGGTCTGCGGCCTTGAGGGCATCCGGCGAGCTCGCGGTTGCGGGAATCGGCGTCTCGGTCATCCCTGCGGATATAGCGGCGGCTGGCGGGTTTCGCGATGTCGGATCAGTCCGCCCCGTTCATCCGGCGGCGCGAATCCAGCAGCAGGAAGACGCAGATCGCCAGCAGGCCGATGTCCTTGGCCAGGAACTGGCCCGTCGAACCGAGTGCGGGGAAGGCGTAGCCGGGCTCGACGATGGGGACGCCAAGAGCGAAGCTGAGGGTCACGACGAAGGTCGCCACCCCCATCAGGGCGCCGACCAAGCCCAGCCGCGGAAAGCGACCGCCGACGGCGATGAGAACACCGGCGGTCAGTTCCAGCACGCCGATGACGATCGAGGCCCCTGCCACCCCGACCAGCGGATACAGCCAACCGAACAGCCAATAGTCGCGGGCGATCCCCGCGACGCCCTCGGCCTCATAGGGCAGGAATTTCATATAGCCGAAGGCGAGGAAGATCAGGACGATGCCGAGCCGCAGGGCGGCACGGCCATCAAGGTGGGTCAGGCGGGCGACAGGTGACGAAATCATCGGCGGGCTCCGGGTTCGCAGCCCTCTTCGCTCGGCGCGCGGCCGAGGTTACAGAATCCCTAGAAGCGGCGGACCATAAGGACGCCGGCCAGAACCAGGGCGACGCCGGCGACGCGGCCCCAGCTGATC
>JALYPS010000480.1 GCA_030856285.1 Pseudomonadota bacterium | reverse complement strand
CAACAGGGCCGCGCGGGGATGGGCGTCCAGGGCCAGGCCTTTGGCGCTCTCGCGGTTGGAATAGAAGGTGAAGCCGCGCGCATCGACGTCCTTCAACAGCACCATCCGGCTGTCTGGCGCGCCGTCGGCGTCCACCGTCGACAGGGCCATGGCGTTGGGGTCGTTCGGCTCGGCCCTTGTCGCGTCCTGCAGCCAGGCGACGAACAGGCCCATCGGCTCGCCGCGGTCGAAGATGGTTTCGTCGCCGTTGGCGGCCAGGGCGGCGGCGTACTGTTCCGCATAGTCCTCGCGGGTCGGGCTGGGGGGGATCACAGGTGCGGTCATGGATTGCAGATAGACCCTCGCGGCCCGCCGGGGGAGAGACTTCACGGTTAACCGGGCCTTGACCATGTGCAGGGTCTTAGTGTGCCGATGCGCGCCCGATCGCACCCCGAAGTCGCCTCGACCCGCGAGGCCTACGCCCTGCTTGGCCTCACGGGGCCGGCGGACGCCGAGGCTCTGACCGCGGCCTTCCGTATCGCCATCAAGGCCGCGCGGCCCGCCGCGGGCGGCAGCGATGCCCGGTTCCGCAAGACGATCGCGGCCTGGAGCCTGATCCAGCGGGAATCCGCCCCCTTGGCGCTGGCCGCGCCCGCCGCGTCGCCGCCCGCAGCCCCGGTGCTGGCGATCAGTCCGCTCGAGGCCCTGAATGGCGGCGCCGTCGATGTCCGGATCGGCGGGCGCCTGCTGCGCGTCCGGTTCCCGGCGGGCCTGCGCACCAGCGAACACCTGAGACTCAAAGGCGGTGGCGAGGATGGCGCGGACCTCCATCTGCCGGTGCTGGTGCGCGGCGGGCACGGACTGAGCGCCGTCGGCGACGACCTCTACATGACCTGCCCGGTGGCCCCTCGCCTGCTGGCGGACGGCGGACGGCTGGAGGTCGAGACCCATGCGGGCGTGCGCTCGGCCTGGCTGGTCGCCGGGCATCAGCCATGGCGGCTGCGGCTCAAGGGGCTGGGCCTGCCGGCGCGGGGCGCCCGACCGCAGGGGCATCTGTTCGTCACGCTGGAGCCATCGGCGGACGCCCCGTCGGCGGCGGAAGACCTGCTGATCCGCTTCACGCGCGTCTGGACGCCGGACCGGCTGGCGGCTTAGGTCGTCGCCATGTCCCACAACAGCTTCGGCCATCTGTTTCGCGTGACCACCTGGGGCGAGAGCCACGGGCCGGCGATCGGCTGCGTCGTCGACGGCTGTCCGCCCCTGATCCCCCTGACCGAAGCGGATCTGCAGCCATGGCTGGACCGGCGCAAACCCGGGGGCAGCCGCTTCGTCACCCAGCGGCAGGAGAGCGACACGGCCCGCATCCTCTCGGGCGTGTTCGACGACGGCGAAGGACAGGTCACCACCGGCGCGCCCATCGCCATCCAGATCGACAACGAAGACGCCCGCTCGAAGGACTATGGCGAGATCGCCCGCGCCTTCCGGCCCGGCCATGCCGACTACACATATCAGGCCAAATACGGCGTGCGGGACCACCGCGGCGGCGGCCGTTCCTCGGCCCGCGAGACGGCCATGCGCGTGGCGGCCGGGGCGGTGGCGCGCAAGGTCCTCGGCGACGCCGTGCGTATCCGCGCTGGCGTAGTCCAGTTGGGCCCGCACCGGATCGCGCCTGACGCGGTGGATTTCGACGCCGTGTACGAAAACGCCCTGTTCGCGGCCTCTGCGGCGGTCGTACCAGCTTGGGAAGACTTCCTCGACGGCGTCCGCAAGGCGGGGTCCTCGATCGGCGCCGTCGTGGCGCTGGAGGTTACGGGCCTGCCCGCGGGCTGGGGCGCACCGGTCTATGGCAAGCTCGACGCCGAACTGGCCGCCGCCATGATGTCGATCAATGCGGTCAAGGGCGTCGAGATCGGCGCCGGCTTCGGCGCGGCCGAACTGACGGGCGAGGACAACGCCGACGCCATGCAGCTGGGCGAGGACAGGCGGCCGGTCTTCCTGTCCAACCACGCGGGCGGGGTGCTGGGCGGCATATCGACGGGCCAGCCGCTGACGGCGCGGGTGGCGTTCAAGCCCACCTCCTCCATCCTGACGCCGGGCCAGACCATCACCCGCGACGGGACCGAGACCGAGGTGCGCACCAAGGGCCGTCACGACCCCTGCGTGGCCCTGCGCGGCGTGCCGGTGGTCGAGGCCATGGCGGCCTGCGTGCTGGCCGATGCGATGCTGAGGCACCGGGCTCAGGTGGGTTGACCCCTTTCAGGCACCGACACTGTTACCTATATAGGCGCCAGCGAGGTTCATAACCCTCGGAGTCCCGGGAGCATCCCCATGATCGACGTTCGACCCTTCAACACCCTCGGCGGCGCCAACCACGGCTGGCTGAACGCCAAACATCACTTTTCCTTCGCCGGCTACCACGACCCTGCCCGCATGAGCTGGGGCCGGCTCCGCGTGTGGAATGACGACGAGATCGCCGCCCAGTCGGGCTTTCCGCCCCACCCTCACTCGGACATGGAGATCATCACCTATGTCCGCACCGGGGCCATCACCCATGAGGATTCCATGGGCAACCGCGGCCGCACCGGCGCGGGCGATGTGCAGGTGATGAGCGCGGGCACGGGCGTGCGCCATGCCGAGTTCAACCTCGAGAACGAGATGACGACCTTGTTCCAGATCTGGATCGAGACCGACAAGCCGGGCGCCAAGCCCGACTGGGGCATGAAGCCGTTCCCGAAATCGGACCGGACCGGGAAATTCCAGGTGCTGGCGTCGGGCGACCCCGGCGACGAGGCCCTGACCATCAACGCCGACGCCCGGGTGCTGGGCGCCACTCTCAAGGCCGGCGAAAGCCTGACCTACAGCCTCGCCGAGGGCCGCCGGGCCTATCTGGTGCCGGCCGTTGGCGCGGTCGAGGTCAACGGCGTGACCCTGAACGCCCGCGACGGCGCAGCCATCAAGGACGAGGCCGGGATCACCATCACGGCGAAGGCCGATGCGGAACTGGTGATGGTCGACAGCCTTTAGGCCAACTGCAGTTCCGAACGAAAAACCCCGCCCGGATCGCTCCGGGCGGGGTTCTTTTTGACTGTTTCAGACTGTCAGTGCGTGGCGACGGCCGCGCCCGGGTCCTGGGCCGGCGGGGCGGCCGGGAGGGGGTCGGCGGCCTCGTCCCATTCGACCGCCGTCAGGTTGCCGGTCAGGGCCCATTTCAGGGCCTCGTCGGCGGTCTTGATCGGGATGATCTCCAGCGCGCCCTTAACATTGTCGGGCACCTCTGCGAGGTCCTTCTCGTTCTCTTCCGGAATCAGCACCGTCTTGATGCCCGAGCGCAGGGCGGCCAGCAGCTTCTCCTTCAACCCGCCGATGGCGGTGACCCGGCCGCGCAGGGTGATCTCGCCGGTCATGGCGATGTCCTTGCGGATCGGGATGCCCGTCAGGACCGAGACCATGGCGACCGTCATCGCCACGCCGGCCGAGGGGCCGTCCTTGGGCGTGGCGCCGTCGGGGACGTGGACGTGGATGTCGGTCTTCTCGAACATCGGCGGCTTGACCCCGATGCTGAGCGAACGGGCCCGGACATAGGAGGCGGCGGCGGAGATCGACTCCTTCATCACCTCCTTGAGGTTGCCGGTCACGGTCATGCGGCCGCGGCCCGGCATCTTGATCGCCTCGATGGTCAGGATCTCGCCGCCGAACTCGGTCCAGGCCAGGCCGGTGACGATGCCGACCTGATCCTCCTCGTCGGTCTCGCCGTAGCGGTATTTCCGCACGCCCGCGTATTTGGCCAGCTTCTCGTCGTCGACCGTGATCGACAGCGTTTTCTCGCGGGCCATTTCACGCACCGACTTGCGAGCCAGACCGCCCAGGGCGCGCTCCAGCGACCGCACGCCGGCTTCACGCGTGTAGTAGCGGATCAGATCCCGGATCGTGGCTTCCGGGACGACGAACTCCGCCGGCTTGAGCCCGTTCTCTTCCGTGACCTTGGGCAGGACGTGGCGGAGGGCGATCTGGACTTTCTCGTCCTCGGTGTAGCCGCTGACCCGGATGATCTCCATCCGGTCGAGCAGGGGCTGGGGCATGTTCAGCGTATTGGCCGTGGTCACGAACATGACGTTGGACAGGTCGTAATCGACCTCCAGATAGTGGTCGCCGAATGCGTTGTTCTGGGCCGGGTCCAGCACCTCGAGCAGGGCCGAAGTCGGGTCGCCGCGCCAGTCGGCGCCCAGCTTGTCGATCTCGTCCAGCAGGATGAAGGCGTTGGTGGTCTTCACCTTCTTCATCGACTGGATGATCTTGCCCGGCATGGAGC
>JALYPS010000476.1 GCA_030856285.1 Pseudomonadota bacterium | reverse complement strand
TGACAAGTGCGGAAACCCGACCCTATTTCATCGGTTGAGGGGTGAGGCGACGGTGCACATTGGGTGGCCGCTTCCGAAGAACCCGCTCGTTCACACGGTCGGAGGGACCAAATGGCTGTTGCTAGATCACTCGCGATGATGTCGCCTGAACAGGGGCTTTCGCGATACCTGACTGAAATCCGCAAGTTTCCGATGCTGGCGAAGGACGAGGAGTTCATGCTCGCCAAGCGCTGGACCGAGCACCAGGACGCCGAGAGCGCCCACCGCCTAGTCACCTCGCACCTGCGTCTCGTGGCCAAGATCGCCATGGGCTATCGCGGCTACGGCCTGCCGATCGGCGAGGTGATCTCCGAGGGCAACGTCGGCCTGATGCAGGCCGTCAAGAAATTCGATCCGGACAAGGGCTTCCGTTTGGCGACCTACGCCATGTGGTGGATCCGCGCCTCGATCCAGGAATACATCCTGCGTAGCTGGTCGCTCGTGAAGATGGGCACCACGGCGGCGCAGAAGAAGCTGTTCTTCAACCTGCGCAAGGCCAAGAGCCAGATCTCGGCCTTCGAGGAAGGCGACCTGCGTCCCGAACACCTCTCCGCCATCGCCACCAAACTGGGCGTGTCGGAGGAAGAGGTCACCAATATGAACCGCCGGCTCGGCGGCGACGCCTCGCTGAACGCACCCCTGCGCGCCGACGGCGAGAGCGAATGGCAAGACTGGCTGGCCGACGACACGGCGGTCTCCCAAGAGACCCAGCTTGCGGAAGACGAAGAGAAGTCGATCCGCCGCGGCCTGCTGGAAGAGGCCATGCACGAGCTGACCGACCGCGAGAAACACATCCTCACGGAACGCCGCCTCAAGGACGACCCCGTCACGCTCGAGGAGCTCGCCGGCCAGTACGGCGTGTCGCGCGAGCGCGTCCGCCAGATCGAGGTCCGCGCCTTCGAAAAGCTCCAGAAGGCCATGCGCGCCGCCGCCGAAGAGCGGAATCTGGTCGACGCCTGACAACACCGAGTGTCTCCTCCCCCTCATGGGGGAGGGGGACCATCCGAAGGATGGTGGAGGGGTGGAGGAGGATCGCGTGCGATCCGACGACGACCGCCCGCCTTCAGGTCACAGCTGCGGTTGTCTGAAACCGCGCATCCCGCCAGCTTTCGCTGTCGAGGATCTCGCCCAGCACCTCGACTGCATCCCAGACATCGACGTGGCGCACATACAGGGGCGCAAAGCCGAACCGGATCACGTCTGGAGCGCGGAAATCGCCGATCACACCGCGCGCGATCAGATTCTGCATCACCGCCCACCCTTCCGGATGAGTGAACGAGACCTGCCCGCCCCGCGCCGCCGCCCCGCGCGGACTCGCCAGCGCCAAACCCCCGCCGGCGCATCGCGCCTCGACCCGTTCGATGAACAGATCGCCCAGCGCCCCGGCTTTGGCCCGCACCGTAGCCATATCCACCCCGGCGACCGCGTCCAGCGCAGCATCGAGCGCCGTCAGGCTCAGGATCGGCGGGGTCCCGCACAGCCAGCGGTCGATTCCCGGGGCCGGCGCATAGTCATCGACGAAATCGAATGGCCGCGCGTGACCCATCCAGCCAGACAACGGATTGCGCAGCGCCACCTGATGCCGCCTGGCCACGAACAGATACGCCGGCGCCCCCGGCCCGCCGTTCAAGTATTTGTATCCGCACCCCGCCGCCAGATCGGCCCCGTCGCGGTTCAGATCAACGTCCAGAACGCCCGCGCTATGGCTCAGGTCCCACAGACTCACCGCGCCGACGGCCCGGATCGCCGCGCTCAATCCCGCCATGTCGCGCACCGCGCCGCTGCGATAGTGGACGTGGCTCAGCAAAACCACCGCCACACGGTCGTCCAGCGCCGCCTCGATCCCGCCCGACGCGACAATTCTCAGTTCGACCTCCGGCATCATGCCTGCGAGCCCCTGCAGGATGTACAGGTCGGTCGGAAAGTCGCCGCCCTCGGTCACCACCACCCGCCGCCCGCCCTGGGCGCCCACCGCCGCGGCGGCCAGCTTGAACAGGTTCACTGACACAGAATCCGCCGCCACGACTTCGTCCGCCTCCGCCCCGATCAGGCGGGCGATCTTGCCCCCGACCTTCTGTGGCAGGCCGATCCAGCGGTGCTTGTTCCAGCTGGCGATCAGGTCACCGCCCCACTGCCGCTCGACCGCGTCGCGCACGGCGGCGGCCGCCTCGACCGGCAAGGCGCCGAGCGAATTGCCGTCCAGATAGATGACCCCGTCCGGCAGGCTGAACCGCGCCCGCACATGGACCAGCGGGTCGGCGGCGTCCCGGTCGAGACAGTCCTGTCGGGTGGTCATTCTCGGGCTCCGGTTGCCGGGCGGCTCCTGCTCTCTACAGTGACCCGCCGCGCCGGTGAAACGGCGACTTCAACAGGACTCCCCATGCGTGTGATGACCGCCGCCCTGGCCGGCCTGCTTGCGTCGACCGCCTGCGCCCCATCGCCGACGCTCATCGACCCGGTCGAGACCCGCACGCCCATCACCTTCAGCCAGCTTCTGGCCCGTCCGCGCGCCGCCGCCGATCATCGCATCGCATATGGCTCCGACGCGCTCCAGTTCGGCGAGCTATGGCTCCCACGCGGCCCGGGGCGCCATCCGGTGATTGTCCTCATTCACGGCGGATGCTGGCGCGCCGACCTGCCGGGCACGGAGCTGATGGACTATATGGCAGCCGACCTTCGCGACCGCGGCTATGCCGTCTGGAACGTCGAATACCGACGCATCGGCCATCCCGGCGGAGGCTATCCGGGCACCTTCCAGGACATCGCCGCGAGCCTCGACCATCTGCGCGCCATTGCCCCGCAACACGGCCTTGACCTGCGCCGCGTCGCCGTCTCGGGCCATTCGGCCGGCGGTCATCTGGCGCTCTGGGCGGCAGCACGCGATCGCCTGCCGGCTGCAAGCCCCCTGCGCGCTGCTGATCCTCTGCCGGTCCGGGGCGTCGTGTCCCTCGCGGGCATCGCGGACCTCGACGCCTACCGTCAGACGGGACCCGACGCCTGCGGCGGGCCCTCGACCATCGACGGGCTCGTCGGGGTCCAGCAGCCCGGCGGCCGCGACGTCTTCGCCGACACCTCCCCGCCGGCCCTGCTCCCGCTGGGCGATCGTCAGGTGGTGATCTCGGGGGCGCTGGACCCGATTGTTCCGCCCCGCTTCGGTCAGGACTACGCCGCAGCGGCCGCCGCTCGGGGCGATCCCGCCCGGTCCGTGGTGCTGGAGGGGGCCGGGCATTTCGAGGTCATCGACCCGACCTCGGCGGTCTGGCCGCAGGTCGTGGACGCCTTCGCCGACCTGCTGAACTGACGCCGTCAGCCCGCCTTGGCGACCGGTTGGGCCTGATGCATGGCCAACAGGGTTCCGATCGGCGCCGCCAGCGTGGCCTTTGTCGCCGGCCCGGC
>JALYPS010000472.1 GCA_030856285.1 Pseudomonadota bacterium | reverse complement strand
GTTACGGGCTGACGCCGGGCGGTGATTATGACGAAGCGACGCGCCTGACGGTCGAGGCCTTCCAGCGGCACTGGCGGCCTG
The DNA here is from genome assembly GCA_030856285.1 of Pseudomonadota bacterium. Taxonomy (GTDB): domain Bacteria; phylum Pseudomonadota; class Alphaproteobacteria; order Caulobacterales; family Caulobacteraceae; genus Brevundimonas. The sequence continues at coordinate 5,513 of JALYPS010000472.1, read as the reverse complement.
CGCGGGTCGATGGCGTCGCGGACGGCGAGACCCGGGCGACCCTGATGGGCGTGCTCCAGCTGGCGACGGCGGAGAGTGTGACCGGGGTGTTGAACTAGCTCCCGGAAATTTGACCTGAGCCGCCATCGCGCGCACTAACCCGCCCGTCAGACGGCCGGGCGGTCGCGGCGGGGGTTATGCTCCCGTCGAGGAAAGTCCGGGCTCCACGGTGAAGAGGCGGCGGGCAACACCCGCCCGGGGCGACCCGAGGGATAGCGCCACAGAAAGCAAACCGCCTGCCTCTCGGGGCAGGGAAGGGTGAAAGGGTGGGGTAAGAGCCCACCGCGTGCCTGGCAACAGGGACGGCATGGCAAGCCCCGCCTGGAGCAAGACCGAATAGGGATGTCGCGCGGTTTCGGCCGCAGGGTTCACCGCCCGAGGCGTCCGGGTAGGTCGCGAGAACCGTCCGGCAACGGGCGGTCCAGAGGAATGATCGTCACCGCTTTCGGGCGGAACAGAACCCGGCTTACAGGCCGTCTGACATTTTTTGGGGCGCTAACGCTCGCGACGCGGGCGCTCGCTGCTTGAGCGCAGTTCGTCGCCCTCAGCTTGACTGACCGCTCGCTGTTTGAGCGCGGACCGCGCCTAGAAGCGCTTGCGGGCCTTGTCGGCGGCGTCGATCAGCCGGAGGCCGGAAATCTCGGCCGCGTCCGCCGTGAGATCCATTTCGGCTGCCGGCGGATCCTTGACGACCACGATGCCATCCACGGCCTTGGGAGACATTGGCTTGGTCGGGTCTGCGGGGTTATGCTTGTCGGACATGGCTCCAAAACCCGCACCTTGCTTGCGGGTTCCGCCGGCCCGGCCAGCGTTAACCCTTTGGCCCGCAATGCGGCGCAGGATTGGTCCACAGGCTGTTAATACTGAGGATGTTCTGTCTATGTTCTCACATATACAGCGTAGTTCGCCGCAATTGAGGTTAACCGGCGTCAACTAATCCCATTGAGACCCAGTTCATCCCATGCTATCCCAGAGGCTTGGCGCGGGGTTGGTGTGCGCCGCGTGGTGTTCACGGGGATCAGAGGGGCGGATCGAGAGGTCCGAGTTTGGGGCAGGCGTGTTTCTCTCGACCTACGAGAAGCAGTTGGACGGGAAGCGACGCCTGCTGATCCCGCAGGAGTTTCGCACCGCCGACAACGGCGCCGAGCACGGCGTCTTCTGCTTCTTCGCCCTCGCCGACGACTGCCTCGAGGCCGGCGGCGACCGGCTGATGGCCGAATATGTCGCCCGCATCGAGGCCCTGCCGTTCGGCAGCGACAAACGCACCGCCCTCGAAGAAACCTTCTACGCCGGCCAGCGCCCCCTGTCGTACGACGGCGGCGGCCGGATCACCCTGCCTGAAAGCCTGTGTCAGGACGCCGGACTCGGCGAGGACGTGGTCATCGTCGGCCTGGGACCGCGCTTCCAGATCTGGGACCGGGCCCGCTGGAACGCTCGCCGCGACGCCCGCCGCGCCCTGGCCCGGCAGGTCATGAACGGGGAGGGCGGATGACTTCGCCTCACGCCCCGGTCCTGCTGGACGAAGTGATCGAGGCCTTGGCCCCGAACGCCGGCGACGTGATCATCGACGCGACCTTCGGCGCCGGGGGCTACACCCGCGCCATTCTCGCGACCGGAGCGACCGTCATCGCGCTGGACCGCGATCCGACTGTTCAACCTCACGCCGACGCCGTGGCCAACGACCATCCCGGCAATTTCCGGCTGGTGCGCACGCCCTTTTCGGGGCTGGCCGAGGCCTTCGCCGACAGCGGCGAGGTGCGGCTGGACGGGGTGGTGTTCGACATCGGCGTCTCGTCGATGCAACTGGACCAGGCTGAGCGCGGCTTTTCCTTCATGCGCGACGGACCGCTGGACATGCGGATGAGCGATGAGGGCGAGACCGCCGCAGACATCGTCAACGGCTGGGACCACGGGCCGATGGCCCACATCTTCAAACTGTATGGCGACGAGCGCCAGTCGGGCCGGGTCGCCACCGCCATCCTGCGCCGCCGCGTCGAGCGGCCGTTCGAGCGCACGCTGGATCTGGCCCAGGTGGTCGAGAAGGCCCTCGGTGGACGCCGCGGCGCGCCGATTCATCCGGCCACCCGCGTGTTCCAGGCTCTCCGTATCGCTGTGAACGACGAACTGGGTCAGCTGCGCCAAGGACTGGAGGCGGCCGAGGCCGCCCTGTCGCCGGGCGGACGGCTGGCGGTGGTCACCTTCCATTCGCTCGAGGATCGCATCGTCAAGGCCTTCCTGACCGAGCGCACGGGCAATGCGCCCGGCGGTTCGCGCCACGCCCCGGCAGCCATCGAGACGCGGAAACCCAGCTTCACCCTGTCGTTCAAGGGCGCGCGCGAGGCCGGCGACGCGGAACGCGTCGACAATCCCCGCGCCCGTTCGGCCAAGCTGCGCGCCGCCGTGCGTACTGACGCCGCCCCTTGGGGGAGGATCGCCGCATGAATACGGCCGCCGCCACCCTGAACCGGCTCTACGCCTGGAAGGTCCGCGGCGTCCGCTGGATCGAGATCATCGGTGTGCTGCTGGTCGCGGCCATGGTCTTCTCGGTCTATGTGGCCAAGGCCGCTGCGGCCCGTGAAAGCGCCCGGATCTCTGATCTCGAGCGTCAGATCAGCGACAACGGCCAGCGGGTGCGCCTGCTGCGCGCCGAGGTCGCCCGGCTGGAACAACCCAATCGTCTGGAGGCCCTGTCGCGCGGCGCGGGCCTGGGTCCCGTCGATGTGCACCGTCAGGCCACGGCAGAGAACCTGCCGAACCTGGCTCCGATTCCCGAGCCGCGCCCGGTGGTTATTGCGCCGACGCCGCCTGCAGCCGCTGATGCTCCGATTGCTGATCCCGTTCCGGGAGACGAGCCGTGAGCGTGCACGACCCGCACGTCGGGCCGCGGCCTGCTCCGTCCTGGGGTGTGCGGCGTTACACGCCGTCATGGCGCTGGCTGACCGAGGCCATGTGGTGGGTCGAGCACGCCTTCGGCCGCGCCCACGCCAACGCCCGGCCCGAGGAAGACACCCGGGTCCGCATCTTCGTCATCCTGTCGGCCTTTTCCTTCGCCTTCGTCTGCCTGACGCTGGGCGCGGTGCACGCGGCCCTGCTGACCGCGAGCGCCGGCGGCGCCGCTTCGAACCATCCCAATGCGGTGGTGCGGGCCGACATGGTCGACCGCAACGGGGCCCTGCTGGCCACCAACATCGTCCACTACGGCCTCTATATCGATCCGGCCCAGGTCTGGGACCGCCGGGCCGCCGCGGCGCAGATCCGGCGCGCCCTGCCGCGCGTGTCAAAGACGCGGCTCCAGACGGCCCTTTACGGCGACCGCCGCCTGCTGGTCGTCAACCGCCTGACCCCGCGCGAGAAGGTGGCGCTGCATAATCTGGCCCTCGGGGGCGTCAGCTTCGAGCCCGAGGACGTCCGCGTCCATCCGCTCGGCGAGTCCGCCCGCCATGTGGTCGGCAATGTCGACACCGGCGGGGTCGGCCTGTCCGCCGCGGAACGCGCCTTCAATGACGAGATCCGCGCCGCCGGGGCCCGGGGTGAGAGCTTCCAGATCTCCATCGACCTGCGCGTACAGGGCGTGCTGGAGAACGAACTGGCCGCCGCCGCGACCGCCACCGGGGCCAGGGGTGCCGTCGGCATCATCACCGACGTCCAGACCGGCGAGGTTCTGGGCATGGCCAGCTGGCCGGCGTCCAACTCGCGCAACCTCGCCACGGCCGCCACCTATGAGATGGGATCGGTGTTCAAGACCTTCACCGTCGCCGCCGCCATCGACACCGGCCGGGCCGACATGAACACCCTGCTGGACGCCTCGGAGGCGCTGCAGATCGGCAACCGCCGCATCACGGACTTCCACGCCCAGAACAAGGTGATGACGCTGGAGGAGGTCTACCTCCACTCGTCCAACATCGGCACCTCGCGTCTGTCGACCGAGATGGGACCGCGCGTGATGCGCGACTATTTCGAACGCTTCGGCCTGATGTCGCGGGCGCCGTTCGAGATTCCGTCGGAAGCGCCGATCGTACCGCGGGAATGGTCGGATTCGACCCTGGCCTCGCTGTCGTTCGGCTATGGCATCTCGATCACCCCGATGCAGATGGCCGCGGCCATGGGGGCGCTGACCAACGGCGGACGGTTCATTCCCCTGACGCTGCGCAAGGGCGGCCGGCCCGATGTCCGCGGCCGCCAGATCGTCTCGCCCGAGACCTCCGTAACCATGCTGGACCTGATGCGCCGCAATGTGGTGCGCGGTTCGGGCGGTCGGGCCGAGGCCCCGGGCCTTCGCGTCGGCGGCAAGACCGGTTCGGCCAACAAGTCGGTCAACGGCCGCTACAACACCGCCCATGCGGTCGGCACCTTCGCCGGGGTCTTCCCCGCGGACGGCCCGGTCAACGCCCGCCGCTACCAGATCCTTGTGCTGATTGACGAGCCCCAGACCTATCCGCGCACCGGCGGTTTCGTCGCCGCCCCGGCGGTGGGACGGATCGCCGACCGCATCGCCGGCTTCGTCGGCGTGGCCCGCCGCGCCGACCCGTACCGCACCGCCCTCGGCGACCGCATCCCGGCCTTCGAAGACCTGGAAGGCGACGGGCGATGAGCGCGACGCGGCCCGCCCCGATCAAGCTGTCGGAACTGCTGCGCCGCGACGTGGCCGCTGATCCGATGATCACCGGCGTCACGGCCGACAGCCGCAAGGTCGCGCCGGGTTCGCTGTTCGTGGCCTTGCCCGGTAGCGCCGCCGACGGCCGCGCCTTCATTCCGCAGGCCCTGTCGCAGGGCGCCGCCGCCGTGCTGGCCCCCGCCGACACCGACGCCCGGCTGGCGCCGGTGCTGATCACCTCGGGCGACGTGCGCCGCGCCTACGCCATCGCCGCGCGCGGCTTCTACGGGTCACAGCCCGCGACCTGCGTCGCTGTCACAGGCACTAACGGCAAGACCTCGGTCGCCGCCTTCTGCCGCCAGATCTGGGCCGCCCTGGGCCTGCATGCCGCGAGCATGGGGACCCTTGGGGTTTTAGCACAAACGGGTAACGTTAACCGCGAGTTGACGGGACCCGGCCTGACCAGTCCGGACGCCGCCGACGCGGCGCGGATGCTGGCTGATCTGGCGAGGAGCGGCGTCACCCATCTGGCGCTCGAGGCCTCTTCGCACGGCATCGATCAGCGCCGGCTGGACGGGGTGACCCTGCAGGCCGCCGCCTTCACCAATCTGAGCCAGGACCATCTCGACTATCACGGCGACATGGCCGCCTATCGCGACGCCAAGCTGCGCCTGTTCGAGACCCTGTTGCCGCGGGGCCGGACGGCGGTGCTGAACGCGGATTCCGACGCCTATTCGAGCTTCGCCGCCGCCTCGATCATGTCGGGGCTAGGGGTCATGGCCGTGGGCGAGCGCGGGCGGGACCTGTCGCTGATCGCCCGCCGCGCGGTCCCCGAGGGGCAGCGGCTGACCATCGATGCGCGCGGCGACCTGCATGAGGT
>JALYPS010000423.1 GCA_030856285.1 Pseudomonadota bacterium | reverse complement strand
TGGCGAACCGCTCCCCGGCCCGCGCGCGGAAGGCGTAGGCGTCATAGGCTTGGCCGGCTCCGTTCTCCGGATCGCTGGCAGTCAACGCGCCCTGGATCGACTGGCCGACGCGGATGCCCGAAGGCCTCGGCGCCCGACCCGCCGGCGGCCGTTGGCTCAGGCCGAGGCTGTAGGCCCCGCCTTCAATGCCGGACAGGGTTCGGGCCCGAAGCACATAGGTTCCGGCCTCGTCCGCGGTGAAACGAAGCCGCGAATGGGTGCCCTCGCCCAGGCCGTCGTCATCACTGGCCATGGCGTCGCTGTCGCCCTGATGGAAGACCTCGAGATAGGCGTCGAAATCGTCGGCGCGCATGATCGCTTCCAGCCTTTGACCGGCGCGGGCCCGGATCAGATAGTCGTCGTAGCGATAGGCGTCTTCCGCCGCCGTGCCGTCTCCGTCCGCGATCTGACCCTCGACGGTCCGGCCGGGCGAAAGGGTTTCGGCCTGCTGGGCCAGAGCCGGCGCCGCGACCGACAACGCCAGCAGGCTGACGGCGGCGAGAATGGTCTTACGGCGCATGGATATCCCCCTGAATGCGACTCCGATCATAGACGCCGAACCGCGGCCTCTGTAAATCGCGGCAACCGCACGATTCCTGACGACCGGAGCCGAAATCCATGACGGCCGACCCCGCCCGCGCGACCTTGATCGACGGCAAGGCCTTTGCAGCCGGCCTCGTGGAGCGCGTGGCCGCCGCCTCGGCGCGGCTTGAAGCGGCGCATGGCGTCAAGCCAGGCTTGGCCGTCGTCATTGTCGGCGAGGACCCGGCCAGCCAGGTCTATGTCCGCAACAAGGGCGAAACGACGCAGCGCGCCGGCATGCGGTCCGACACCCATCGCCTGACAGACACGACCTCTCAACCGGACCTTCTGGCCCTGGTCACCGACTTGAACGCCGACCCGGGCATCCACGGCATTCTGGTCCAGCTGCCCCTGCCCGGCCATATCGACGCCTCCGCGGTGCTGGGCGCCATCGATCCGGACAAGGACGTGGACGGATTCCATGTCGTCAACGTGGGACGCCTCGCCGTCGGCCTGCCGGGGCTGGTCCCCTGCACGCCGCTGGGCTGCCTGATGCTGCTGAAGGCAGAACTGGGCGACCTCTCCGGACTGAGCGCCGTCATCGTCGGGCGCTCCAACATCGTCGGCAAGCCTATGGCGCAGCTGCTGCTGGCCGAAAGCTGCACGGTGACAGTGGCCCATTCCCGGACCCGCGACCTCCCGACCCTGTGCCGCACCGCCGACATTCTGGTCGCCGCCGTCGGCCGTCCCGAGATGGTGCGCCGCGACTGGATCAAGACGGGCGCGACCGTGATCGACGTCGGCATCAATCGCGTGCCGTCGCGCGACCCGATGAAGGCGGAAGAAGGCAAAACCCGGCTGGTGGGCGACGTCGCCTTCGCCGAGGCCTCCGAAATCGCCGGGCGGATCACCCCGGTGCCCGGAGGCGTCGGCCCGATGACCATCGCCTGCCTGCTGGCCAACACCTATATGGCCGCCTGCCGGTCGGTCGGCGTTACGCCCGAAGCTCTGGGCGCTTGAACCGCCCGCATTGAACCCCGATAGTCGGACTCTGGCCTGTCAGGAGACGTCGATGATCCGCTTCTCGCCCCGTGTTTCGGCCCTCGCGGCCGTCGTGATTCTGACGCCTGCCATGGCGGGCTGCGGGATCAACGCCATTCCGACCAAGGAAGAAACGGCCAAGACCAGGTGGGCCGACGTGCAGTCGCAGTATCAACGGCGCGCCGACCTGATTCCCAATCTGGTGGCGACGGTGCAGGGCGCGGCCATCGCCGAGCGCACCACCCTGACCCAGGTGATCGAGGCCCGGGCCGCGGCGACCGGCGTGACCGTCACGCCCGAGACGCTGAACGACCCGGCCGCCTTCCAGCGCTATCAGGCCGCCCAGGGCCAACTCTCGCAGGCGCTGTCGCGGCTGTTGCTGGTCGTGGAACGCTATCCGGACATCAAGTCGAACCAGAATTTCATCGCCCTGCAGTCGCAGCTGGAAGGCACCGAGAACCGCATCGCCGTCGCGCGGCGCGACTACAATGAGGCCGTGCGCGACTACAACACCTCGCTGCGCACCTTCCCGACCGTGATCTGGGCCAACACCATTCACGGCGGGTCAGAGCCGATGCAGCTGTTCTCGGCGACCGAGGCGGCGCAGACAGCGCCCGGCGTCAATTTTGACGCCCTCAACCCGGCCCAGCCCGGCGGCGCGGCGCCTGCCGTCGCACCCGGCGCGGCCCCACCCGCGTCGCCGGCGGCGCAGTGATCCGCACCCTGACGGGTTCACTTGTGATCAAGGCTGCAGGCTTGCTGGCGGCCCTGCTGGCCGTCGTCTGGCTGGCGGCGGTCGCGCCGGCTTTGGCCGCCGGCCCGACCTTTCCGCCGCTGAACGGGCGGGTCATCGACCACGGCGACCTGGTGTCCGACGCCAAGGAGCTGGCCCTGGCCGCCAAGCTGGAGGC
>JALYPS010000368.1 GCA_030856285.1 Pseudomonadota bacterium | reverse complement strand
GTCGGCTGTGTGGCCGAGCTGTCCTCGCCCGAGCAGGACTATGTGAAGAACGGCTTCCTGACCGCCAACCGCGAGGAAGAGAAGCGCTGCCCCGGTCAGACCGCCGAGGTGCTGGTCGACATCGTCGATGTGACCGACCGGGTGCTGGGGGCCGGCGCCGGCCTTGAGGGCGCGGCCTTCAACGCCGCCCGCACCGCCGAGACCAACGCCATCCAGACCGAGGCCTGCGCCGCCGATCCGAAATTCAACTGCCAGGTCATCAGTTTCTACCGCGGCGGCCGGTTCGCCCTCTACAAATTCCGCCGCTATGAAGACGTCCGGCTGGTGTTCGCGCCCGAGAACCAGGCGGCGTTCTTCGGTGGCGACCCCGACAATTTCAACTTCCCGCGCTATGCCCTCGATGCAGGCTTCCTGCGCGCCTATGAGGATGGCCGTCCGGTCGAGAGCCCCGGTTTCCTGCGCTGGAATCCGAACGCCCCGGCCGAGGGCGACCCGGTCTTCGTGGCCGGCAACCCCGGCTCGACCTCGCGTCTGCTGACCATGAGCCAGCTGGAGCGGCTGCGTGACCAGCAGCTGCCGCTGACCCTGATCCAGAACTCGGAACTGCGCGGGCGACTGCTGGAGTATTCGCTGACCGGCGACGAGGCCAAGCGCGTCTCGTTCGACCCGATCTTTGGCCTCGAGAATGGCTTCAAGGCCCAGTACGGCCAACATCAGGCCCTGCTGGACCCCGCCTTCCTCGGCGCCCGGCGCGACGCTGAAACCGAGCTGCGCGCCCGGGTCGCCGCAGATCCGGCGCTGGTGCAACGCATCGGCGACCCCTGGACCGAGCTCGAGGGAGTTCAGGCGACGGCGCGGGAACTCTACCTGCCGTTCCGCCAGCTGGAGCAGTCGGCGGGCGGCGGCTCGACCCTGTATCAGATGGCCCGCACCCTCGTTCGGGCCTCGAAGAACACGGCGATGACCGAGGCGCAACGCGCGCGTCTGGTCGCCGCTGTCGGCGCCGAGACGCCGATCCTGACGGATATGGAAGAAATCCGCCTGCGCTACTGGCTTTCGAAGACCCGCGAATACCTCACGGTCGACCATCCGGACGTGAAGACCATGCTGGGCCGCGAGAGCCCGGAAGCCCTGGCTGATCGTCTGATCTCGAGCACCCGGATGGCTGACGCCGCCTTCCGCGCCGAGGCCGCGGCGATGACCACGGAGCAGATGGCTGCAGCCGACCCGCTGCTGGCCTTCATCATCGCCAATGACGCCGCCGCCACGGCGATCGGCGCGCGCTGGGCCGCCGAGGTCAACGCCCCGACCGCCCGCGCGGCTGAAAAGGTCGCCCAGGCCCGGTTCGCGGTCTACGGCACCAACCAGTATCCGGACGCCACCTTCTCGCTGCGCCTGTCGTACGGCGAGGTCGAGGGCTGGACCTATCGCGGCGTCACCGTGCCGGCCTTCACCTATATGGGCGGCCTGTACGAGCGGGCGACGGGAGCCGAGCCGTTCAACGCGGCCCAGGCCTTCATCGACAACGAGAGCCGGGTGAACAAGGAGACGGTCTATAACTTCTCCTCGACCAACGACATCATCGGCGGCAACTCGGGGTCGCCCGTGATCAACGCCGCCGGCGAGGTCATCGGCGCGGCCTTCGACGGCAACATCCACTCGCTGGGCGGCGCCTATGGCTATGACGGCGCGCTGAACCGGACGGTGACAGTGTCGACGGCGGCGATCACGGAAGCGTTCCGCAACATCTATCCGAGCCCGCACCTGCTGCGGGAGCTGGGGGTTCGGTAAAAGCGCCCTTCTCCCCCTGTGGGAGAAGGTGTCAGGCGAAGCCTGACGGATGAGGGGTGAAACGCGGTGGTCAGAGATGACTTGCCCGTTTCGCCCCTCACGTCTTTCATGGGTGTATCACCCCTCATCCGACCCGCTCCGCGGGCCACCTTCTCCCGCAAGGGGAGAAGGAAGGAGATACAGATGCGTCACCTCACCCCCGCCCTCGCCGCCGCCCTTCTGACCCTCGCCGCCGGCTCCGCCGCGAAGGCCGAGGAAGGCATGTGGACCTTCGACAACTTCCCGATCGCGCGGGCCAACGCCACGCTGGGGACGAATATCGACCAGGCCTGGCTGGACCGGGTGCGGTTGAGCTCGGTCAAGTTCGGCGGTTGTTCGGCGGGCATTGTCTCGGCCCAGGGGCTGGTGATGACCAACAATCACTGCGTCGCCACCTGCGTCGCCAACCTGTCGACCCAGGCCGTCAACTACGCCGAGACCGGCTTCACCCCTCGCACCCGCGAGGAAGAGCGCAAATGCCCCGGCGGCACGGCGGAAATCCTGACCGACATCGCCGATGTGACCGAGCGGATGCACGCCGCGGGCGCCGGACTTGAGGGTCAGGCCTTCACCCGGGCGCGCGACGCCGAGGCGGGCCGGATCGAGCAGGAAGCCTGCGGCGGCGACGCCGGCAAACGCTGTCAGGTCGTGAGCCTGTACCGCGGCGGCCAGTTCAAGCTCTACACCTACAAGAAATACTCCGACGTCCGGCTGGCCTTCGCGCCCGAGGACCGGGCGGCGACCTTCGGCGGCGACCTGGACAATTTCAGCTTCCCGCGGTTCGCCATCGATGCCGCCTTCATCCGCCTGTACGAGAACGACGCTCCGGCGGCGACGCCGACCCATTTCGTCTGGAACGCCTCCCAGCCGGTCGAGGGCACGCCCGTGTTCGTCTCGGGCAGCCCGGGCGCGACCCAGCGGCTGCTGACCCAGGACCAGCTGTTCACTGTGCGCGACGTGGTGCTGCCGATGGACCAGCTGCTGGCCTCGGAACTGCGCGGGCGGCTGATCCGGTTCTCGGAGGAGAGCGAGGAGAACGCCTTCATCGCCATGGACCCGATCGTCGGTCTGGAAAACACCTACAAGCGCGGCCTCGGCCGGATGCGTGCCCTGGTCGATCCGGCCTTCATGGCGACGCGCGCCGAGGGCGAGGCCGATTTCCGGCGGCGCGTGGCGGCTGATGCGGCCCTGACCGCCCGCGTCGGCGATCCCTGGGCCGATCTGGCGGGGGTGCAGCCGATCCAGCGCGAGCTCTATCCGGCCTATGCGATGCTGGAAGGTCAGGCCGGCGGCGGATCACAGCTGTTCAGCTGGGCCCGGACGCTGGTCCGGGGCGCGCAGGAGCGGGCCAAGCCATCCGCGGAGCGCCTGCCCGAGTTCGCCGACAGCCGGCTGGCCGCTGTCCAGTCGGGCCTGTTCGCCGAGCGGCCGGTCTATCCGACGCTGGATCAGGTCCGGATGGAATGGTGGCTGTCCAAGACCCGTGAATGGCTGACTGTCGATGATCCGCGCGTGCGCGGCCTGTTGGGCCAGGAATCGCCCGAGGCCCTGTCGGCGCGTCTGACCGGCGGCACCACGCTGGGCGACCCGGCGGTGCGCCGCGCCCTGTGGGAAGGCGGCATGGACGCCATCCGCGCCTCCGAAGACCCGATGATCCGGTTCGCCCTGGCCATGCAGGACAACAGCCGCGCGGTGCGCTCGGACTGGGAGGCGCGGGTTCAGGCGCCGACCGATCGCGCTTCGGAACGTCTGGCCTCCGCGCGCTTCGCCGCCTATGGCGACGCCGTCTATCCGGACGCGACCGGCACCCTGCGGCTGACCTATGGCCGGATCGAGGGCACGGACGTCCCGGGCCAGCGGTGGGGCCCTTTCACCACCTTCGACGGCCTGTGGGATCGGGCGACGGGTTCGGCGCCGTTCGACGTGGCGCCCAGGCTGCTGGCCGCGCGCGCGCGGATCGACGGCGACACCGTGCTGAACATGGCGGTGTCGTCGGACACCATCGGCGGCTCTTCGGGCTCGCCGGTGGTCAATGCGGCGGGTGAGATTCTGGGAGCCAATTTCGACTCCACCGTCCTGACCCAGCGCAACGCCTATGGCTATGACCGCAACGTCAACCGCTCGGTGATCGTGACCACCGGCGCGGTGACCACGGCGCTGCGCGACGTGTACGGGATGGATGGGCTCGTGAGGGAGCTGGGGGTGCGTTAGACCCCCGGCCCTCTCCTAGATCTGGCTCATCTTCTGCTGGGCCTTGGCGAAATACTGCCAGCCGGTCCACAGGGTGACGATGGCGGCGACCCAGATCAGGACGTAGGCGAAGGTCTGGAAATGGGGCTGCCATTCCAGCGGCAGGCCGAATCCGTCCCAGAGCAGGACCAGCTGCAGACAGCCGAGGGCGATCATCTGCAGGACGGTCTTCCATTTGGCCAGCAGGGTGACCGGCAGTTTGACCTTGCCGGCGACGGTCTCACGCAGCGCCGAAACAGCGAACTCGCGGAACAGGATCAGGCCGCAGGGGATGGCGATCTGCGGCAGGGCGCCCCAGGCCAGGACGCCGAGGATGGCGCCGGTGATCAGCACCTTGTCGGCGATCGGATCCAGGATCGCGCCCCAGCGGGTGGTAGCGTGCCAGCGCCGGGCCAGGAAGCCGTCGACCCAGTCGGTCGAGGCCGCAACCATGAAGATGACAAAGGCCGTGCGGCCGAAGCGGAACTGGTCGTCCGGGCTCAGGTAGTCGGACATGAAGGGGATGCCCTGCGGCGCCGCCCCCGCCAGGATCAGGAACATGATCACCCCGGCGACCAGCCGCAGGCCGGTCAGGATGTTGGGGATGGGATTGGCGTGGGGATTGGGTGTCATGGGGCGCTCCGATACCTCAAACGCGATCTGCCACGCTTCGCTCCCTGATGCGAGCGTGGGGTCAGGCCAGGGAGACGAACACGCCGTCACGCAGTGAGCGCAGGACGCCGTCGGCGATGCCGAAATGGACGCCGCTGAGCGCCAGCGTGCCAGCAGCCTCCCGCTCGGCGATCCACGGGAAGGTGCGCAGGTTCTGGAGCGACAGGCGGACTACCGCCTCCTCAGCCGCCCGCTCCGCCTCCTCTGGCGCGCACTCCTCGCAGAGACGGCGCACGGCCGTCGCGCCCTGGGCCACCCACGGCGCGACGAAGTCCTGGCAGTTCTCGGGAGCGCCATACCGCATGGCGTTCACCCCGCCGCAGTGGGCATGGCCCATGACCATGATGCGCGAGACGTTCAGCACCTTGACCCCGAACTCCAGCGCCGCCGAGACGCCGTGCAGGTGGCCGTCCGGCTCATAGGGCGGGACCAGATTGGCGACATTGCGGACCACGAACAGTTGGCCGGGCGCGGTGTCGAAGATCAGGGCCGGATCCGCGCGGCTGTCGGAACAGGCGACGACGAGGGTGTGGGGCCTCTGGCCATCGGCGGCGAGGGCTTCGTATTGGGCCCGGGCCTCGGCCCAGTGGCCTTCACGGAAGCGGCGGTAGCCGGAGAGCAGGGCGTCGCGCGATTCGTCAGTCATGGGGACGGTATAGGCAATCCGCACCCGCAGGGGGAGAGGGAGCGACGCGGCGCATGCCGGCCTGTTGTCGCGTGAGGCACGGGAGGCGTACCCCCCGGAACCTTTTTTTCAGACCATAGTTAACGGTTTTATCCGGCTATCGATGGTCGCTGAGCTCGTTGAGCGAGAGACTTTTGAGGGCGGCGGCGTTCCTTGCGGGGCGCCCGGGTCTTCTGGCGGCGAGCGCGGATGAAACCGCTAACCTCGTTCGTTGGTCACATTGGGAGACGCCCCGCCACAGAGCCGGGTGTCCGCAACAGGAGGGTTACAGTCCATGGCTCGTACGTCAAAAGCCGTTCGCGCGGCCGCGTTGAATGACGCCTATACTTCACCGTTCGAAGAATGGGACCTGTCGAACGTCACCCATTCGGCTTCGATGACCCCGCTGGCGTTTGCGGCCAATGACAACCGTGATGGGGAAACAGCGGTCGCGAGCTGGAGCCTCAGCTGCGGCTGCGGCTGCGGCAAGCGGTGGACCGACTTCTTCCGCGACGGTGTCGGCGACCGGGTTCGGGGCCCAGGAGTGGACAACGTCACCAATCCCCTGCTCCTCGACACCGTTGGCGGCGACAGCGCCGGCACGGCCCAAGCCATCACGGTTGGCTCCACGACATACAGTGTGATCGAGGACATCAACGACCAGGACTTCTTCTCCGTGACGCTGGTCGCGGGCAAGACTTACTCGATCGCGCAACTGCTTCACGTCGGTGGCACCGCTACGGGCGACGGCACCCTGTTAAGCGGCGTGCCGCTCGCTGACGCCTTTATCGAGCTCTACGGCCCAGACGGCATGACCCTGTTGGCGGAAGCCGATGGCGGCAGCAACACCACGCCCTCGGGCCTGGACGCCAAGCTGTTTTTCACGGCCACAGAGACGGGCACCTATTTCATCAACGCCCGCAGCTTCGACAACGACGGTGCAAACGGGACCGACGGTGACTTTGTTGGCGACTACAAGCTGATTGTCCGGGAAGTGGCGGCGGCAGACGCACCGCTTCCTCGCTTCTACTCGGAGGCAGGGCAGGCGCCCAACGCGCTCCTCAACTCGCTCGATTGGGGCAGCACCTGGGATCACACCGTCCGCAACCCCGACGGCAACAGTGGAACGCGCGGCGACAATGGGGTGGTCGATGGCGGCACACCGATCACCAACACCGAGTACGGCATCGTCGGCAAGAACGTGATGAAGTACTATTTCGCCAAACAGGGCGACGTCTTCACCAGCGAGGACCCCCTCAACCCGGGCCTGGAAAACAACCTGCAGGCGCGCGAGATGCTGCAGTGGGAGAAGGACGCCTTCCTCGCCACAATGGGCATCTACGAGCAGGTCACCGACCTGAAATACATCGAGGTCGACAACCGCGCCGACGCCGACATCAAGATCATCATCTACCAGGGAACCCCCGGCGCCGGAGCCAGCCTGCTCGGTCGCATGAGCCCTCCCGGCGAACAGAACGAGGGCCAGACCGAGATCAACGCCGGCGACTACCGCTGGACCGAGGAGGGCGTCAGCCCCGGCGGCTTCTACTTCCCGACCCTGCTGCACGAGTTCGGCCACGGCCACGGCATGAAGCACCCGCACGACAACGGCGGTGACGGCCCCGAAATGGAAGGCGCGGGGCCGAGTGACGATCCGGTCGAAGGCGCGATCGGCGGCCAGTACGGCGCCTTCGGACTGAGCCAGCAGGTCTATAC
>JALYPS010000101.1 GCA_030856285.1 Pseudomonadota bacterium | reverse complement strand
CCCGCGACCATTGCAGGGTGTCGGCGGACCGGTCCCAGTTCGCCGCGATCTGACGGGTCTGGCCGGTCGTCGTGTCGCGCAGGAAGATAGCGTATTTGTCGGCCTCGAAGCCCGGGCGGGCCATGGCGCGATACGCCATCGTCCGGCCGTCCGGCGAGAACACCGGGCCGGTGTCCCAGGCGTCGTTTTCGTCGGTCAGGTTCTCGAAGGTCCCGTCGCCGCTCAGGCCGTGGGTGCGCCAGATATCGAAATTGGTGCTCCACGGCTCGGACTGGCCGGCCAGCCGCGCCGAGAAGACGATCGACTGGCCGTCGGGGGCGAAGGTGAACTCGCTCTCGTCGCCGAAGGGCTTGGACGGGGTGTCTCCGTCGAAGCCGCGCGTCACCATCACCGGCTCGCCCGAGCCGTCGGCATTGACCACGAACAGGTGGTTCTGGGTCCCGTCGTTCCAGGTGTCCCAGTGACGCACGAACATCCGGTCATAGACCTGGCCGGTCGCGGGATCATCGGCGACGGCCTTGGCGCGATCGACGGTGCAGGCCAGGTCGGCGCAGTCCGGGAAGACCGCCAGCGACACCACGACCTTCGAAGCGTCCGGCCCCAGCCGGTAGGCGTTTACGTCCAGCGGCAGGTTGGTGACCTGTACGGGACCGGTCCCGTCGGCGGCGGCGCGCCAGACCTGGCTGGAGCCTGAACGGCCCGAGAGGAAATACAGATGGCCGTCCGAGCCCCAACGGGCGGTGTTGGCGCCGCCCTCGTTGATGGCCAGCCGCTGCGGCTCGCCCGGCGCGTTCAGGTCCATCATGAACAGGGCGCCCGAGCGGCGGTTGGCGTCGACGTCGGTGGCGGTGACCGAATAGACGACCCGCCGCCCGTCCGGGGACACCTGCGGATCGCCGAGCCGGTTCAGCGCGATCATGTCCTGCCAGGTGAAGGTGTTGACCTCCTGGGCCGCGACGGCCGGGGCTTCGGAAACCACCACCGGCGGGGTCTCGGCCAGGGCCGGGACGGCGGCGAGCAGGACGAAGGCGGCGCAGGCGCCGGTGAGCAGGGAACGATGACGCATGAGCAGGTTCCTGGTGACGAAGACGCGGATCAGGGCGCTGGCGTAGCACCGCCGACCGGCGGGCGGAAGTTCACGGCGCGGGGGGCGGCCCCGTATGGCCGGCGGTCCAGTCCAGTATCTCCTGCTGCCAGTCGACCCAGTTGCGCGGCTTGAGCACCCAGTGGTTCTCGTCCGGCACATGGACGAAACGGCTTTCAATGCCGCGCCGTTGCAGGGCCGAGAAGGTCCCCAGCCCCTGCTCCACCGGGACGCGGAAGTCGCGCGAACCGTGCAGGACAAGCATGGGTTTGGTCCAGTCGCCGACCCAGGTGTTGGGGCTGAACTCACGGTACAGGTCCTGCCGCTCCCACGAGGGGCCGCCGAACTCGGCGATGAAGGTGGCGATGTCCATGGCGTTCATCAGCTGGCCGACGTCGAACACCCCGGCGTGGTTGACCAGACAGCGCCATGGCCCGTTCCATTTGCCGGCGATCAGATTGACCATATAGCCGCCGTAGGAGGCGCCGAGCGCGCAGGCCCGGGCGCCGTCTATGAAGGCGTGGGAGGCGAGGGCCGACTCCCAGCCCTTCTGCAGATCCTCCAACGGCCGGTCGCCCCAGTGGTTGTTGATGGAGTCGGTGAAGGCCTGTCCGTAGCCGGGCGAGCCGTGGAAATTGATCATCACCACCGCATAGCCGGCGCCCGTGTAGATCTGCGGGTTCCAGCGGTAGCTCCAGCCGTCGGTGAACGGCGATTTCGGCCCGCCATGGATCAGGTAGACCGCCGGATAGGTCCGGCCCTCGACATAGCCGGCGGGCTTGAACACCCAGCCCTGCACCGGCTCGCCATTCCAGCCGGCGAAGGTGAAGGCCTCGCCTTCGGGCAGGTCGGTTCCGGCCAGGGCGGCGGCGTTGTGGCGCGTCAACGGCCGGTCGGGGCCATCGGCGACCTCGACGATCTGGGCCGGGCCGCCGAAGCCCTCCTGCGACAGGACGAGCCGCCCCGCGGTCTCGTCGAATGCGGCGACCGTGCCCTCGTCCGTGACCGCGCGGACGGCGCCGGTGCGGGCGTCGATCTCGAACAGTTTCTGCTGGCCGTTCTCGGCGGCGACGGCGTAGAGCGCCCGCCCGTCCGAGCGCCAGCGCAGGGCGCCGGGGCCGCGGTCCCAGGCGGGCGTCAGGGCGCGCGCGTCCGAACCATCGACATTGCCGACCATGATCACGGCCTGGTCGCCGAACACATTCTCGCGACGACCGGCCAGCCAGGCGAGGCGGCGGCCGTCGGGCGAGAAAGCCGGGTTCGTGTCAGGGGCCGGATTGCCGTCGGTCAGATTGACCGCGGGTCCCCCGTCGATCGAGGCGCTGTAGAGGTCGAGATCGTTGGTGAAGGCCTCGGTGCGGCCCTGCATCTGGGTCTGGAAGACGATGCGGCGACCATCAGGCGAGATGACGAACTCGCCGTCGTCGCCCTGTGGCCGGGAGGGGGTGTCGCCGTCCACGCCGGCCATCAGGTCTCGCGCCTCGCCGGCCGCCAGTCCCGATGAGTTCAGGGGAACGGCGAACAGATGGCTGCGGCGGCCGTCGTTCCAGCTGTCCCACGGACGCAGCGGCAGCCTGTCATAGGTCCGGACCGTCGAGACCGAGGCGGCTTGCGCTTTGATGCGGTCGCGGGTGCAGGCGAGGTCAGGACAGTCGACGAATACCGCCATCGCCACGACCAGCGACCGGCCGTCGGGCGTGATCCGGAAGGCGGTGACGTCCACAGGCAGGGTCGTCACCTGCACCGCGGCCTGGCCCTCGCGGTCCGTGCGCCAGACCTGGCTGGAGCCGCCGCGCGACGAGAGGAAATAGATCGACTGGCCGTCCGGCGCCCAGCGCGCGCTGGCCACGCCTCCATCAGAAGCGGCCAGACGTCGCGGCGGGCCGTCGGGGTCGATCACCCAGGCCGAGCTGACGCCGCGGTTGCCGGACCACTCGGTGGCGCGGACAGTGTAGAGCACCCGGCGACCGTCGGGCGACAGGCGGGGATCGGCGACCCGCTCCATCATGGCCAGCTGGTCGGGGCTGAGCCCCCCGGCCGCAGTTGGCGCCACCACCGGAACATCGACAGGCGGGGTCTGGGCCCAGGCCGCGCCGCTCATTCCCATCGCCAGCGCCGCCGCGCCGGCCAGAAGTCCCATCCGCATCGTCATTCGCCCCGTCCCCTGTTGCAGGGCCAGACTTAACACGGTGGTCGCGCCCGCCAAGCCGCTTGCCGTGGGGGCCGCAAGCGGCGACAACCGGGGCGAATGACAGAGACCGTCGCCCCCTCGCCGACACGCCGGGAACAGCACATCTGCGACGTGCTGATCGCCGAGCGCGCGCCGCGTCTGACCGGGTCGCTGTTCTGGCCGATCGTCCGGCCGATCTTCTACAAACTGCTCAACTATCGGGCGGCCGTGCGCATGGCCGACGCGGTGAAGCCGCTCTCGGGATCCGGGGCGCTCGACTATATGAGCGACCTGATGGACCTGCGGGTCGCGGTGATGAATCCCGAGCGGATACCGGCCAGCGGCCGCTGCATTGTCGTGGCCAACCACCCGACCGGCATCGCCGACGGGATCGCCGTGTTTGACGCCATCCGCGCGCGCCGCGCCGACGCCGTCTTCTTCGCCAACGCCGACGCCCTGCGCGTCTCACCCCGGCTGGGCGAGGCCGTCATCCCGGTCGAATGGGTGGTGGCCAAACGCACGCGTGAAAAGACCCGCGCCACGCTGCTGGCGGCGAAGGAGGCCTTCGAGGCCGAGCGCTGCGTGGTCATGTTCCCCGCCGGACGGCTGTCGCGGGTCGCGAAGGACGGCTCGGTCGCCGACCCGGAATGGGCCGCGACGGCGGCGTCGCTGGCGCGCAAATACGACGCGCCGATCGTGCCGATCCATGTCGCCGGGCCCAACTCGACCCTGTTCCACCTGTTCGACCGGGTGTCGCCGGAGCTGCGCGACATCACCCTGTTCCACGAGCTCCTGAACAAGAAGCGCAAGGCGTTCCAGCTCAAGGTCGGCAAGCCGATCCCGCCCTCGCGGCTCGACATCGACTCGGTCAAGGCGACCTACGGGCTGAAGGCCTTCACCGAGCGGGTCCTGCCGAGCCAGCCGGACGCCGACTTCGCATGAGCGGCGGACGGGAATGGACGCTGCCGGACGCCGCAGCCACGACCCGTCTGGGCGCGGCGATCGCGCCGTGGCTGGCTCCGGGCGAGACGGTCCTGCTGTACGGCCCGCTGGGGATGGGCAAGTCGACCCTGGCCCGCGGCCTGATTCGGGCGATGACGCGGCCGGACGAGGACGTGCCCTCGCCGACCTTCACCCTGGTGCAGTTCTATGAAAGCGCGCCGCCCGTGGCCCATTTCGACCTCTACCGCCTGACCCGCCCCGAGGAGGCCGTCGAGATCGGGCTGGACGAGGCGCTCGACGACGGCTGCGCCGTGATTGAATGGCCCGAGCGGCTGGGCGACGATCCGGCGGTCTGGCTGGGGCCGGACCGTCTGACTGTGACCCT
This sequence comes from Pseudomonadota bacterium, assembly GCA_030856285.1. Taxonomy (GTDB): domain Bacteria; phylum Pseudomonadota; class Alphaproteobacteria; order Caulobacterales; family Caulobacteraceae; genus Brevundimonas. The sequence continues at coordinate 10,104 of JALYPS010000101.1, read as the reverse complement.
CGTCGAACAGGGCGAGGGCCGGCTTGCGACCGTTTCTGGCGTAGGGGCGTGGGAAGCCAAGCTGAAGGATCTGCATGTCTGACCGTGAGCTTCAACGCCTCGACCTTCTCAGGTCGGCCGGCCTCGCCGACGCCGTCCGCACGCCGCTGGCCGGAGACGCTTCGACGCGCCGCTACGAGCGGCTGACCACGTCGTCCGGTTCGACCCTGATGCTGATGGACCAGCCGCCGGCGACAGAGTCCCAGCCCTGTGACCCCACCTGGACCCCCGCCGAGCGCCATGCGTCGGGCTGGAACGCCGTGGCCCGGCTGTCGGCGGGCCGTATCGAGGCCTTCGCCGCGGTAGCCGAACACCTGCGCCATGCCGGTCTGTCAACGCCCGAGATCATCGCCGTCGATGTGGACAACGGGTTGGCGGTGATCGAGGATTTCGGCGACGACCTTTTCGCCCGTGTCATCGACGAGGGGGAGCCGCAGGCCCCGCTCTACCTCGCAGCCGTTGACGCGGTGGCGCGGCTGCATCTGGCGGGTCTGATGCCCGAAATCATGCCCGGTCCGGGCGGCGGCTGGCCGTTGCTGACCTATGACGCCGTCGCCCTCCAGGGCGGCGCGGACCTTTTTGTCCAGTGGATGCCCCGCCTGCACCCGGACCTCGATTTCGGCCAGTCTGCAATTGATGAATGGCGCGCGGCGTGGAGTCCGGTGGCCGCCATGGGCGAACAGAAGGCGTGGGTCACGGCGCATCGCGACTATCACGCGGAGAATCTGATCTGGCTGCCCGAGCGCACCTGGCAACGGCGGGTGGGCCTGATCGACTTTCAGGACGCGGTGATGGCCCATCCCGTCTGGGACCTGCACTCCCTGCTGCAGGACGCCCGCCGCGATGTGCCGCCCGAACTTGAGGCGGTCGCCCTGGACCACTATTTCGATATCATGATGGTCGACCGCGAGGTCTATCGCCGGGACTACGCCGCCCTCGCCGCCCTCAACGAGGCCCGCATCCTCGGGGTCTTCGCCCGGCTGATCGCCCGGGATGACAAGCCGCGCTACCGTGACTTCATGCCGAGGACGTGGGCCCACCTGAACGCCAATCTCAAGAAGCCGGGGCTGGAGACGGTCGCCGCCTGGTTCGACCGCCACGTCCCCGCAGGACGGCGCGGATGAGCGCCGTCCCGACCACGGCCCCAAAGACCGCCATGGTGCTCGCCGCCGGCCTCGGCACCCGAATGCGGCCGCTGACCGACGACCGGCCCAAGGCCCTGGTCGAGGTCGCCGGACAAGCCCTGATCGACCATGTGCTTGACCGATTGGGCGAGTCGGGCGTCGAACGCGCCGTGGTCAATGTCCACTGGTTCGCCGAGCGGCTGGAATCGCACCTCACGGCGCGCGGTCGGGGCCCCGAAATCATCATCTCCGACGAACGCGCCGAACTGCTGGAAACGGGCGGTGGCCTCAAGAAGGCTGCGGCCCTACTCGGGTCAGACCCGGTCTTCGTGGCCAATATCGACAGCGTCTGGACCGACAATGGCGCGCCCGGCGACAGCGCCCTGAATCAACTCGCGCGGCTGTGGAATCCGTCAATCATGGATGCGGCCCTTCTTCTCGCGAGACGCGAAGGATCGATCGGCTTCGAGGGCGGCGGCGACTTCTTCCTCGCCGACGACGGCCGCCTGACCTTCCGCGGCGAGGCCGCCGAGGCGCCGTTCGCCTATATGGGCGTCCACATCTGCCGGCCCGACTATGTCGCCGACGGCCCCGAAGGCCCCTTCTCGCTGAGCGGATTCTGGCGCCGGTCGGCGGCGGCGGGACGGTTGTACGGCTGCGTGCTGGACGGCGACTGGATGCACGTCGGCGACCCCGGGGCCCGCGATGCGGCCGAGGCGAAACTGACGGGCGGATGAGCGCCCGCTTCGATCCTTTCAGCCCGGCCAGCCCGCGCTGGTATGCGATCGAGGCGCAGCGGCCCTTTCTCGACGACCTCGCCGCCGGGGTGCTGGACTGGCTGGGCGAACATCCGCCCGAGACCCTGTCCGACGCCGTCATCCTGCTGCCCAACCGCCGCGCGGCGCGGGCTTTCACGGCGGCCCTGACGAAACAGGCGGGCGGGCGGCCCATCCTGCTGCCCCAGGTCCGGCCGCTGGGCGATCTGGAGGAAGACGAGCCGCCGTTCGCGCCGGGCGAGCTGGGCCTCGACCTGCCGCCCGCCATCGCGCCCCTGACCCGCCGGTTCGAGATGGCGCGGATGATCGTCGAGGATTTCAGCCCCGGCCTGTCGCCGCTGCGGGCGCTCGAGATGGCGGACGCCCTCGGCGGCTTCCTCGATTCCTGCCAGCTGGAAGAGGTGGAGGACATCGCCCGCGTCGCCTCGCTGGTCGAAGGCGATCTCGCCGAACACTGGCAGGACTCGGCGAAATTCCTCGGCCTGGCGGTCGAAGCCTGGCCCAGGCGGCTCGAGGCCATGGGTCTGGTCGACCCGGCGTGGCGACGGGCGCGCCTGTTGCGCCTGCTGGCCGACGCCTGGACAGAACGGCCGCCGACCCGGACGGTCATCGCCGCCGGCTCGACCGGCAGCGCCCCCGCCGCCGCCGATGTGCTGGCGGCGGTCGCCAGAGCCCCGCGCGGCTGCGTCGTCCTGCCCGGCCTTGATTTCGACCTCGACGCCAGGATTTGGGACCAGCTCGGGGAGAATGAGCAGCATCCGCAGAACGCCCTGTGGCGGCTGCTCGACCGCCATTCGGTCCCGCGCGGCGCCGTCCGTCCGTGGTTCCGCCCGACGCTGGATCCGGCACTTGAAGCCCGCGGCCGCGCCCGGCAACGCCTGCTCAATGAGGCCCTCCGGCCGGCCGAGGCGACCGACGACTGGCGCGCTCTGATCCGCGACCTGCGCGCCACCGCCTTCCGGAGCCAATCCGCCGATCCGATCGCCGAGGGCCTTGAAGGTCTGTCCGTCGTCACGGTGCGCGCCGAGGAAGACGCCGCCGCCGCCCTGGCGCTGATGATGCGCGAGACGCTGGAGACCCCGGACCGCACCTGCGCCCTCGTCACGCCCGATCTGGCCCTGGGCCGTCGCGTCGCGGCCCGGCTGGAGCGCTGGGGGATCAGCGCCGATGTCTCCTCGGGTCAGCCCCTGTCGCGTATGGCCGCCGGCCGGCTGGTCGACCTGTGCGCCCGCTTTGTCGCCGAACCGTTAGATCCGCACACCTTGCTGGGCCTGCTGAAACACCCGCTTGTCCGTCTCGACCTCGGCGACACGGCGTTCGAGGGAGGCGCGAAAGCGCTGGAACAGGCAGTTTTGCGCGGCCCGCGCCGCCGCGACTGGGCGCGCGCCCGCACCGCCCTGACCCAGGCCGGTCAGCCGCGCGACGACGGCAAGGCGCCGTCAGAGTCGGCGGTCGCCCGGCTGACCTCCGCCGGCGTTCTGCTGGACCGGTTGGAAACACTCTCAACGGAAGTCCGTGCGCCCTTTGCGCCGGATGCGGGCCTCAACGAGGCCGCCCGCGCCCTGACCCGACTGATCGAGGCCGTCGCCGGTCAGGACGCCTGGGCCGGTCCCGACGGCGAGGCCGCCGCCTCCCTGCTGTCAGGTCTGATCGAGGGCGGAGCGTCGCTGGGCGCCGTCTCGCGCACCGAGTTCGCCGAGCTGATCCTCGGCCTGGTGACCGCGGAGACGGTCCGCACCGGCGGGGCCAACCAGCCCCGCCTGCGCATCCTCGGCGCCATCGAGGCCCGGCTGGTGCGGGCCGACCGGATGATCCTCGCCGGGCTGGAAGAGGGCGTCTGGCCCAACGCCGCCCCGACCGATCCCTTTCTCTCACGACCGATGCGCGCCACCCTCGGCCTGCCGCCGCCCGAACGCCGGCTCGGCCAGACCGCACAGGACTTCGTCCAGGCCGCCTGCGCCGAAGAGGTCATCCTGGTCCATTCCGAACGCCGCGGCGGCCAACCGGCGGTCAAGTCGCGCTGGCTGTGGCGGCTGGAGATGCTGACGCGCGGGGCGAACGCTCCGGAGACGCCCGTGACGTTGGAACGCCCGTCGCCACTGCTCGATACGGCCCGTATGCTGGATGTCCCGTTAGCGGGACCTCCGCGTTATCAGCGCCGTCCGGCCCCGACGCCGCCGGTTCGGCGCCGCCCACGCGAGATGCCGGTGACCGGCGTCGAACGCTGGGTCCGCGACCCCTATGCGGTCTATGCTCAACGCATCCTCGGCCTGCGAAAGCTGGATCGGCCCGGCGCCTCGGCCGAGGCCATGGCGCGCGGCGACGCCGTGCACAAGGCGATCGAAAGAGTGGTCCTGACCTGGCCTGACGCCCTGCCCGGGGATTGCGCCGACCAGATCAAGGGCTTCCTGCTCGAGGCGTTGGACTCCGCCGGTTTCGAGGACCACGCCATGGCCCGCGAGGCGCCGTTGGCGAGGAACTGCGCCCGGTGGCTGGCGAACTGGGAAGGCGAGCGGCGCGCGCGCGGGGCGACCCTGCTGATCGAACAATCGGGACGGATGACCTTCGACGCGCCCTTCGCCCCCTTCACCGTGACCGCGCGCGCCGATCGTATCGAACTGGACGCGCACGGCGCCGCCGTCATCGACTTCAAGACCGGATCGACGCCGAGCGCCAAACAGGTGGCGCAGGGTTTCGCGCCCCAGCTGACCCTGACCGCCGCCATCCTCGCCGACGGCGGCTTCGCGGGCGCGCCGCCGACGGCGGCGTCGGAACTGCTCTACGTCAAGGTCACGGGACGCAGAACGCCGGGCGAAGCGATCGACGTCGGCAAGGTCACCCGCAGCCAGCCCCTGACCGCCGCCGAACTGGCCGACCGCGAGTTGGCCCGCCTGATCGACGGCGTCGCCGCCTTCGACGACGAGGCCAAAGCCTATGTTTCCTGGGCCGCGCCGCAGTTCATGGGCAATTTCGGCGGCAACTACGACCACCTGGCCCGGGTCTGGGAATGGCACGTCGTCGGCGGCGAGGACGAAGCCCCCGAATGACTCCTTCACCCCTTGAACAGGCCCGCGCTCACCAGATCACCGCCGCCGATCCCCGGCTGTCGGTGTTCGTCACCGCCAACGCCGGCTCGGGCAAGACCACCACCCTGGTGAACCGCGTGGCGCGCCTGCTTCTGGGGAAGGTGCGGCCGAGCGAGGTCCTGTGCGTCACCTACACCAAGGCCGCCGCCGCCGAGATGCAGGCCCGGCTGTTCGACAAACTGGGCGCCTGGGCGGTGATGGACGACGCGCGTCTGTCCGAATCCCTCGCCCAGCTGGACGGTCGCGACCCGGCGACCCTGACGGCCGCTGACCTTTCGGACGCCCGGCGCCTTTTCGCGCGCGCGCTGGAGACGCCGGGCGGGCTGAAGATCCAGACCATCCACGCCTTCTGCGAAAAGCTGCTGCGGCGCTTCCCGCTCGAGGCCGGCGTGTCGCCCGCCTTCGAGGTGCTTGAGAATGAGGCGGCGGTCGCCCTGTCGAAAGAGGCGCGCGAGGATCTGGCCCGAAAAGCCCTCGCCGATCCTGACGGACGGCTGGGCGCCGCCTACGCCCATTTCGCGGTGGAGCTGGACTGGAAATCCTTCCACGCCTTGCTGGCCATGATCGAATCCGAACGCGGCAAGCTGGTCCGCTACGTCGACCGCTGGACGGAGGGACTGACGCCAGGGCCGCATGCCCTGGCCGGCGTCGGGGAGGATGAGACGCCCGACAGTCTCGAAACGGACTTCCTGAACTGGCTCGATCCCGCCGGCTGGAGCGCCGCAGCCGACGGCTTCGCCACCGGGTCGGCCAATGACCAGAAGATCGCCGCCCAGATGCGGGCCAGCATCCCGCCGCACACGACCATGGCGGCGATGAAAGCGCTGTTCGTCGACTCAAAGGGCGAGGCGCGGACGAAATTCGGCACGCAGAAGGCCCCCCCGAACGCCGCGGCCTTTCTCGACTCCGTCTCGCTGAAATACTGCGCCGTGCTGGATCGGGTGCGGGCCGCCCGGGTCGCGGACGACACCGTCAAGGCCCTGACCCTGGCGCAGGCCCACGCCGCGCTCTACGAGGCGGCCAAGGCGCGGCGGGGCGCGCTGGACTTCTCCGACCTTGTGGTCCGGACCGTCGACCTGCTGACAACCCGCTCCACCTCGGCCTGGGTGCTGTTCAAGCTGGACGGCGGTATCGAGCACGTTCTGGTCGACGAGGCGCAGGACACGGCGCCGGACCAGTGGGCCATCTTCAAGGCCCTGACCGAAGAGTTCTTCTCGGGCGCGGGGGCGCCGCGCCGGATTGACGACTCGCCCCGCATCCCGCGCACCGTCTTCGCCGTCGGCGATGAGAAGCAGTCGATCTATTCCTTCCAGGGCGCGCGGCCGGAGCGACTGCGGCAGGAGGCCCAGACCTACGCAGCCCTCGCCCACGGGGCCGGCGGCCGTTTCGAGGAGATTCCGCTCGACACCTCTTTCCGGTCGACCGAGGAGGTGCTGGCCTTTGTCGATGAAACCTTCGCCGGGCCCGCCCACACGCGCGCCCTCGTCGGCGAGCGAGGCGACATCCCGATCCACCAGCCGGCGCGGAGCGACGAGCACGGCTCGGTCGATCTGTGGCCCCTGTTTCGTGACCCCGTAACGCCCGAGCGCGAGGCATGGAACGCGCCCGTCGACAAGGAAGACGCCCGCAGCGGCCGCAAGCAACTGGCCCTGGCTCTGGCCCGCGACATCCGCCGGCAGGTCGAAGCCGGAACGGCCGTCCACGATCACCGAGCGCCGACCGGGACGCGCCCCGCCCGCTGGGGCGACTTCCTCGTCCTGGTCCGCCGGCGCGACGCCCTGTTCGAGGAGATCATCCGCGCCCTCAAGGCCGAGGCCGTGCCCGTGGCCGGGGCCGACCGGCTGAAGCTCAGCAGCCACATCGTTTTCGACGACCTGATCGCCGTCGCCCGTTTCGCCCTCTATCCCGACGACGACCTGAGCCTCGCCGAAATCCTGCGCAGCCCGTTCTGCGACGTGACCGATTTCGGCGACGCCCACAGCCTGTATCCCCTGGCGGACGCGGAGGTCCGCGAAGGCCGCCCGCTGTGGCGCGAGCTTCAACGACGGGCCGACGAACAGCCACAATGGCGTCACGCCCGCGACTTCGCCCAGGCGGCGCTGGACGCTCGTGATCGGGACCCATTCGCCTTCTTCTCAGGCCTGCTGAACCGGATTGACGAGACCGGCGTCTCGGGCTGCGCCCGCATCCTCGCCCGGCTGGGGCGGGAGGCCGAGGAGGCGATCGACGAAACCCTCGCCCAGGTTCTGGCCGCGGAAGGCCGGGGCGGGGTCGATCTGGAGACCTGCGTCGCCCGGCTGGAAGCCGCCGACGTCGAAGTCAAGCGCGAGATGGAGGGCGCGCGCAACGAGGTCCGCGTCATGACCGTGCATGGCGCCAAGGGGCTGGAGGCGCCGGTCGTCATCCTGCCGGACACCACCTCGCGGGCCAAGCCGCAGGGGCCGACTCTGATGCCCGCGGCCGGAGCCGACGACGAGGAGGCCGAAGGCTGGCTGATGTGCCCCGGCTCGGCGAAGGACGACTGTCCCGCCTCGAAAGCCGCGCGCGAAGCCCGGGCGGCGCGGACCGACGCTGAATCCCTGCGCCTGCTCTATGTCGCCCTGACCCGGGCCCGCGACCGGCTGGTGGTCATGGGCCGCGCCGTCAAACGACCCGAAGAGGGGTTTGAGGCGCAGAGCTGGTGGAGCGTCATCGCCGGAACGTTCGAGCGGCTGGCCGAGGATGATCCGCTGAACGTGCGCGACATCGGCGACGGCTTGCTGCGGTTCGGCGTCGATCCCGCCACGCATGCGGCCGCCGCCGCGACGGCCCCGTCGCCTGTCCCGGTCCCGGCCTGGGCCCGGACCTTGCCCGCATCCGACGCCTCCGCCCGCCTCGCCGCCCCCTCGCGCATGGACGAAACCCTGCGCATTCCCGCCCCGTCGCCGCTGGCGACCACCGCCGGGCCGGGAGCGCCGCTGGGACGGTTCCGGCGCGGGGATCTGATCCATCGGCTGCTGGAGCGGTTGCCCGACATCCCCCCGGCCGAACGGCTGGATGCGGCGGTCCGGATGTTGTCCCGCGAACGGGACCTCGACGATCAGCAGCGGGAGGATATGATCGGGGCGGCCTTCCGGGTGCTGGACGACGCGCGTTTCGCCCCGGTGTTCGGGTCCGGCTCGCGACCCGAGGTCGCCCTGACCGGATCGGTCGGGACGACGCCCGTATCGGGACGGATGGACCGGCTGGTGGTCACCCCCGACCGCGTGCTGGTGGTCGACTACAAGACCAACCGCCCCGCCCCCGCCCGGATCGAGGACGCCGACCCGGCCTATGTGCTGCAGCTGGCCGTCTATGCCGCGATCCTGCGCGACCTCTATCCGGACCGCGCCGTCGAGGCGGCCCTGGTCTGGACCGACGGCCCCCGGCTGATGGCGGTTCCGCAGGCGATGATGGACGCCGCCCTGTCCATCTGAGCGGATCGTGCGTTGATTTGGCCGGTGCGGCGCCCCACATCGGCTGTCGAAGCGCCGGAATCACTCCATGATGACCGGCCGACCCGGAGAGATTTCCCCATGGCCACCGTCAAGGTCACCGACGACAGTTTCGAAGCCGACGTGCTGAAGGCGTCCGTCCCCGTTCTGGTCGATTTCTGGGCCGAGTGGTGCGGCCCCTGCAAACAGATCGGGCCCGCGCTGGAACAGATCGCCGATGAACTGGCCGGTCAGGTGGTGATCGCCAAGGTCAATATCGACGACAGCCCGATGATCCCGTCGAAACTGGGCGTGAAGGGCATCCCGACACTGATGCTGTTCAAGGACGGACAGATGGCCTCGATGAAGGTCGGCGCCATGCCCAAGGGCAAGATCGTCGAATGGCTGGCCGAAGCCGGCATCGGTCATGCCGCCGCCTGAGCCGCTACGGCCTTACGCGACCGTAACTTGCCCAATCCGGTGATCGGTGTTCTGCTCCCGGCATCTTAACGGATGCTGGAGCGTCATCATGCTGACCGCCGCCCTGTTCGCCACTGCCCTGCTTCTTGACGGAGGCCAGGTCGCCGTCATCGCCGGGACGCCGCCGCCCGCCGAGGCCCGTCCATCCAGCGCGCCGCCCGGACCCGAGGGAGACACTCGCCAGGTCTGCCGAATGGAGCGCGCCACCGGCTCCAACATGCAGCAGCGTGTCTGCCGCAATGTGCCGCGCCAGGGGGTTCAGGACCAGCAGACGCGCGAGTTCATGCGGGACCGCCAGCGTTACACCCCCGACCCGGCCGGCTGAGTCCGGCCCGGAGACTCCACCGGGGCCTTCAGTCCGGCCAGGTCTCGCGCGCGGCGGCCAGAACTTCGCCCGCCAGATATAGCGACCCGCAGATCGTCACCCGACCGGCGCCGAGCCGCAGGGCGCGCGTCAGCGCCTCCTTAACCGAGGCGCATGGCGTCGCGCCGAGGCCGTGACCCCGCGCCACCGCCGCCAGAGCTTCGGGCTCGGCCGCCGCCCCGTCGAAGGGGACGGTGAAGACCGCTGCGCCTGACTGGCTGAGCGCCGCGAAGAAGCCGCCGGCGTCCTTGTTGGCGAGCATGCCGACGATCAGGGCCAGGGGGCGCGGCGCCTTCGCCTGCCGCTCCGCCAGGGTCGCCGCCAGCGCCGCCCCCGCATGCGGATTGTGCCCGCCGTCCAGCCACAGCTCCGCGTCCGCCGCTCCGGCGGTTTCGCCATAGGGTCCGGCCGTGAGCCGCTGCATCCGCGCCGGCCAGCGCACCGAGCGCAGCCCTTCGGCGATGGCTGTATCCGGCAGATCCAGCTCGAGAGCGACAGCGACCGCCAGCCCGGCGTTGTCGATCTGGTGCGGGCCGGTCAGGGCCGGAGCCGGCAGGTCGAGGAATCGCTCCTGATCCTGAAAAGACAGGCCGCCGCGCTCGGCCCAGGCGTCGAAATCGACCCCCATGACCGTCAGCGGCGCGTGGACGGCCCGGGCCGCCGCCTCGATGGCCGCCATGGCCGTTTCGGACTGGCGGGCGATCAGGCCGCGCGCGCCGGCTTTCAGAATGCCCGCCTTCTCCACCGCCACGCCGTGCAGGCTGTCGCCGAGGAATTCAGCAT
>JALYPS010000344.1 GCA_030856285.1 Pseudomonadota bacterium | reverse complement strand
GTCGCCTCGACGCCCGAAGCCGCATCATAGCCGGCGGCCACCATCGGCGCGTTGCCGACCGTCATCCCGGCGAGCCAGGGGCGGAAGGTCTCGAACTGTTCCGGCGTCCTGCCGGCCCGGCCCGCCGCCGCCGCGAGCGCGCGCCGGTCGTCCGGAGCCAAACGGCTCGACAGCGACCGGTCGAAAGACAGGCCGTAGCTGACGGCCAGTGACGGAACGTTGTCCTCCGCCGCGGCGTCGACCTCGAACCATATGTCCGTCGAAGCGTCGAAGGCGGCCATGATCCGGGGCGTCTGCCAGCCGGTATCCGGGCGCAGCATATGGACCGTCCCGAACAGGTAGACGGTCGAGTCGGCGTCGCGGATCACCCAGAGCGCCGGTCCCTCCGCAGGGATCTCGGTGGCGGTCGGGGTCGACTGCGGCGGCGGGCTGGCCGCCCCGGCAGGAAGCGCGGTCAGCAGGGCGGTTGCGCAGGCGGCGAGAAGCGCGAACGCGGGCCGGCTCATGGCGCGGCGGTCACCGTGACGCCGCGGTCCTCGAGGATTTCCTGAACGCTGTCGTCGCCGGCAAGATGGGCGGCGCCGACGGCGATGAAGATCGTGCCTGAACCCGCCATCAGGGTCTGGATCTGGTCGGCCCAGTCGGTGTTCCGCTGGACCAGAAGGGCGCGATAGAGGCCCGGGGTTTCCGCCTGCATGTCGTCAACGCCGACCGCCTCCAGGGTGGCGACGTCGCCGACGGCCCAGGCCTCGACCATCCGGTCCAGCTCGACCGTGGCGTCGTCGTAGGATTCGAGGGTCGAGCCGAGGAAGGCCAGTTGCTCGGACTCGGGCATGCCGGCGAGGATGCGGACCTGTTTGTCGATGGTCTCGAAGCCGTGGACGGGCTTGCCTGCAGCGTCGGCGCGGGCCTTGAGGGTCAGTTCGACGCCGGATTGCGGATCATAACCGGCTCGCGTCAACGGCGCGACCGACAGGGTCAGGGCGGCCAGCCAGGGGCGGAAGACGTCCATCTGGACGGCGTTCGAACCCATTGAGCGGGCGGCGCTGTCCAGCAGGTTCAGCTGGCCCGTGGTGATCAGGTGCGACAGCTGTCGGTCCGGCGACAGCCCATGCTGCTGGATCAGGGGGACGATCGCCGCCTGATCATCGGGATTGGAGATTTCGAACCAGACCTGATCGGCGCTGTCGAAAGCAGCGTCGACGCGGGCCGAGCCCCAGGCGGTGGTCGGGCGGAGAACGTGGACCGTTCCGAACAGATAGAGGGTCGAGTCGGCGTCGCGGACGACCCACAGGGCGGGGCCGGAGCCCGTCGCCTGCGGCACGGCGCGCGGCGCGGCGGGTGTTGGGGCGGCGGCCTGGGCAAAGGCCTGGGCCGGCTGGAGAGCCACAGCCCCGGCAAGGCCGAGGCCCAGCGCGACCCCCAGCACGGCGCGGGAGACGCTTTTCAGGCGAGCGGACACAGTCATGGGAGCGATCCTCCGGTGAGTTCAGATAGCGGGGTGAAACGGATTAGTGGATGCCACGGCGAGCAGCGGCGACCATGGAAGCGACGAAATAGACCCCCATCAGTACGCCCATCAGGCCCCATGCGGAGGTGGTCCCGACAAGTCCCAGTCGCTCGGCAGCGGCATAGACGAACAGGCTCAGCTGGAGAGCCCAGAAGGCCAGGGCGCTGGTCTCCAGCATGACCCGTCGAAGCATTTCATCGGCGATCCGCCACAGCATCAGGTTGGCCGCACTCTGCAGGGCGAGCAGGAGCAGAATGCCTCCCAGAACAATCTCGGGCGATGCCCACGCGGTCCCGAAGACCGGCAGCAGGAACATCCCTCCCGCCAACAGCATGACGACCACCTGAAGGATGCCGCAGCCCCGTGGAACGCTCGAAGGACGCACGGCGACCACGACGGCGCTGATGACCCCAACGCCGATCATGATGACCGCCATGACCACCGCGAGCTCGTCCTCCCAGCGGGTCAGCGAGCCATCGGTCAGGGTGGCGAAGCCGTAGCCGAAAGCGCCGCCGAGACCGGCGAGGCCGACGAACATGGCCGCCTTGCGCAGGAGGGAGGGACGGGGCGGATCAAAACTGGCATGCATGATCAGGAGTCCGTGAAGATGGATTCGATGGGTTGGTCGAATATGCGGGCGATCTTGAAGGCGAGGGGCAGGGACGGGTCATAGCGGCCAGTCTCCAGCGCATTGACGGTCTGGCGCGAGACGCCCAGGGCATGGGCGAGGTCGGCCTGGCTCCAGTCGCGTTCGGCGCGCAGCACCTTGAGGCGGTTGTTCATGGCGCGGCGCTCACCGGTGCTTCAGCCACCACCCCGCCCAGGCCAGGCCGTAACCGGCCATCTGGAACAGGAGGATGGACATCATGCCGGAGACGAAGATGTCGCCGGGGGTGGAGCCGAAGCCCTCGGGGAGCGGCTGACTTTCGGCGTTCAGCATCAGGGTCAGCAGCAGCACCGCGCCGACGGCCATTCCAGCGGAGCCACCCCACCACCAAGCCCATTTGTGCGCCTCGCGAGCGGCTTCGTCGATCTGACGCCACCACCAGACACAGGCGACAAAGCCCATGGCCATGGCGGCTGAGATCACGGCGGCGGCAACGCCGACACCGACGGGGCCGGGCTGATCGCCGAGAAAGGCGCTGCCGAAGCCGGCCAGCCCACCCAGAAGCAGGCACGCCACCATGACGAGGGCGAAGGCGCCTACGCCCGACACGCCCTTTCTCCGCGGCAGATCATTCATGACAAGCTCCCCTGTCGATTTGACAAGGGTGTTTTACAAAAATGACCGGCAATGTCAAGCGTGCTTGTCCAAGTGCAGTTCAGGAGCCGGGCAGGGACGCCGGCAGGGTCTCGACCACGGTCAGCTCCGGGCGGCTCAGGGCGCGCGGGGCCTGTTCGATGGGCGTCAGCTCGGCCAGTTCCTTGCCTTCATGGTCGACCTGCAGGTCCTCGAACCGGCGGGCGGAGACCATGACCTGGCTCTCCAGCGAGCCGACGAACTGGTTGTATTTGCCGACCGCCGTCTCCAGCGCCCGGCCGACGGCGCCGGCGTGTGCGCCCATGACCGAGAGGCGTTTGTAGAGTTCCTTGCCCAGTTTCGCGATGTCCTCGGCGTTCTTCGCCTGCTCCTCGGCGCGCCAGCCGTAGGCCACGGCCTTGCACAGGGCGAACAGGGTGGTCGGGGTGACGATGACCACGCGCGAGGCCATGGCGGTGGTCATCAGGTCGGGCTCATGGTCGAGCGCGGCGGCGAGGAAGGCGTCGCCGGGCACGAACATGGCGACGAAGTCGGGGCTGGGCTTGAACTGGTCCTGATAGGCCTTGGACGACAGCTGGCGCACGTGGGTCTTCATGCTGGCGGCGGTGCGCAGGGAGGCGGCGCGGGCCTGAGCGTCCTCGTCGCCGTCGGTCTCGTCGCCAAAGGCCAGCGACACCTTGGCGTCGATCACGAACATGCCGCCGCCGGGCAGGCGGACGACGAAGTCGGGTCGTTGATGACGGCCCGCGTCGTCGGCGCTGGAGGACTGTTCCTCGAAATCGAACCGCCCGGCCATGCCGGCGGCCTCCAGCACATTACGGCAGGTCTGTTCGCCCCAGCGGCCGCGCCGGCCGGTGTTGCCCTTGAG
>JALYPS010000336.1 GCA_030856285.1 Pseudomonadota bacterium | reverse complement strand
CGCCTCTTTCTTATTAAATCTTGATCTCGACATCCACGCCGGCGGACAGGTCGAGCTTCATGAGCGCGTCCACAGTCTGCGGGGTGGGGTCGACGATATCGAGGACACGCTTGTGCGTGCGGATTTCAAACTGCTCGCGCGACTTCTTGTCGACGTGCGGCGAGCGGTTCACGGTGAACTTTTCGATCAGGGTCGGCAACGGGATCGGACCGCGAACGGTCGCGCCCGTGCGCTTGGCCGTGTTGACGATCTCGCGCGTCGAAAAGTCGAGGACGCGGTGATCGAAGGCCTTGAGCCTGATGCGGATGCTTTGATCCATATCGGTCGTATTTCCCAAGCAGGCGAACCTGCGTCCCTGTGAACCATTTCAAAGACCGGAGTCTTCAGGCCCTAAGGCCTTCAGAGTACGCACGTCCGCAAAAACGATCGGCCCACGCAGCGAACCGCGAAGGCCGTTGAAGTCCTGGGTCACTGCAAAGAACAGGTCTCAGGTCGTTCCTGCGAACCGCGTCTGCATCCCAAAAACACGCGGGATGCACAGCCGGTCCAACAAGAGTTGGCGCTTATGACGATTGAGTCCCGTTTCGTCAAGCGGCGAAACTGTGTCGGAGCCTCGCCAGACGCCTATTCCACCGAAACGAAGGTCGACGATCCCGGGTCCCACCGCAAACGCCGGTTCGGGCAGGTCGGCTCATAGCCGCAGGCCGGGTTGCTGACCAGCCGCGCGGGGGTCGTGGATATGTCGATCATGGCCCTGTGATCCGGCTCCGAGGTCCATGCCTCCGTCAGGCCGCCGTCCGCTCCAGTCAGCCAGACATTGAAGCCCACCGGTTGCGCGGTCTCCTCGTAAGACAGGGTGCAGGAGTCCGGCTTGCGCGCCAGCCAGGCGCGCAAGCCGTCCCCATTGAGGTCGGGGACGCTCTTGAACGTCGCTCGATGGATGCGGACGCCGTCGTCGTCCTGCGTCGTGGCGCAGGTCACCCGGCTCGTGCGCCAGACGTCGGCCAGCTCTCGCGGCAGGCCGTCCACGACGGGGGGGCTGCCCTCGCGCCAGGCCACCGACGGGAAACCCCCGTCATTGCCCAACAGGGTCTGGCCGGCGACGTTTGGCCGCTCGACCAGCTGCTTCAGGCCGGCGTCCCAGGTCCATGCGAAGGCGCAGTTATCGCCCGCCGCGCCGCAGAAGACATGATGGACCTGGGCGTCGATCACCGTCTCGCCGCCCCGCGTCGACAGGTCGAAGGTATGGGTCTGCTCGTCGAAGGCCATCAGATAGTCGTCGCCGTCGCTGACATAGAGCGTCCGCAGACAGCCCCCGGTGCCGCAGTACATCAGGCCGGAGTCCGTATAGTCGACCAGCCAGTCGGGCTTGCCGTCGTGGGTGATATCGACCGGCCGGATTACGCCGTCGGGGACGCGGGTGACCAGCGGCGGGCGGTTGAACGGCTCGGTCCGGTCGAAATAGGCGCCGTTGATCTCGTTCAGCACCATCCAGGTCAGCGTTTCCGGCGGGGTCTGGGCGTTCGCCGGCGCGGACGCGGCCAGCAGAAGCACGGCGCTGAGTGCGGGGCCGAGGGCCTTCATGGACGAATCTCCGCTGGAAAGCCCAGCCTGACCACGGCGAGGCCGCCGGCAGGCCCTTCCGTTCCTGACGGCGCTGTGGCGCAGGCATGAAAAAGGCCCGGAGGGTTCCACGCTCCCGGGCCTTCTCACTCGCGGCGGCTGAGGGGGATCAGCTGCCGATGCGAATGTCTCCGCTGCCGCGGATAGAGCGGCTGACCGCGCCGGTCGCCCGGGCGATCGTCACATCGCCCCCGCCGGCCAGAGAGATGTCAACGTCCCCGGCTACGCCGCCGAAATTGACGTCGCCCGACCCGAGGATGCTGATATCGACATTCGGGCTGGTCCCGTCGCGGACGACGACATCGCCGGAACCGGCGATGGAGACATCCATGGGGCCGTCGATGCGGGCGACAGCGACATCGCCCGACCCGGCGATGGAGATGTCCAGATCACGCGCCGCGCCGGTTGTCACCGAGCCTGAGCCGCCGATAGAGATATCGAGACCGCCGGTGGCTCCGGCAATGACCGACCCCGAACCGCCGATGCTGATGTCGAGCGAGGTCGAAGTCCCGGCGTGCATATCTCCGGACCCGCCAATGCTCAGAGAAACGGCGCCTTCGGTATTGGCCACATTCCAGTAGCCGCAACCGCTGCTGCCGAGAGCAATGGAGGAGGCTCCCCGCCCGACTGAGCCGAACACAGCGCCGGAGGCCGATACGTCGACCGCGCGCGGCGTGCGGATCACGATCAGCGGGGCGTCCGAAATATTGATCCGACCGTGGTCACGGACCTCGACCGAGGCGCCGTCGCCGGGGCGTTGGGCGTTGTCGGGACCCGACCGGCAGTTGCGGATGCCGTCGCTGCGATTCAGGAAGCCGCGGCGACGCAGGCCCCCGTCGATGCGAACCTCATTGCCGTCGCGGGACACCTGGATGGCCGGAAGGCCGGACGAGCCTTGCTCGACCTCGACGGCGATATCGGCGCGGTCCTCGACGATGACGGCCACACGGGCCACGGCGTGGCGGATTTCGACCTCGGGGCCCGGCTTGGCGAAAGCGGGGGCGGCCAGGGCGGCGACGGTGGCGATGATGGCGGAAGCGATGACGGGTTTCATGACAGGGGTTCCCTCTCCGGAATGTGGCCGGAAGGTGCGGCCACGCTGTCGCCAAGTCACTTTAAATCGAGGTCATGACCTCGTTGTAATCG
>JALYPS010000335.1 GCA_030856285.1 Pseudomonadota bacterium | reverse complement strand
GCTGAAATCCGCCGCCGGCGGCGGCGTGGGCGCGGGCCAGCCGCAACTCGCCGGGGCGGGCGCGGGCGGCGGTGGCGCCGTGACCTCGCTGCAGACGACCATCATGGGCGGCGCCGGCGGGGTCATGCCCCAGCTGGCAGGGCCTTCGGAGATGGACCAGCGGCTCGATATCGCCCGCTTCGAGGGCCAGGTGAAGGCTTCCTCGGTCAAGAAGGTGGCTGACTTCGTCGAGAAGCATCCTGACGAATCCGCAACCATTCTGCGCAGCTGGGTGCACGAGGGCTGATGGCCCGCGCGATCAACAAGAAGCCGGCGGTCGAGGACGTCAGGAAACTGACGGGGCCGGAGAAGGCCGCCGTCGTCCTGCTGTCACTGGGCGAGGATCACACCCGTCTGTGGCAGAGCCTCGACGAGGAAGAGATCAAGGAAATCTCCCAGGCCATGGCTTCGCTGGGCACTGTCAGCGCCAACGTTGTTGAGGAACTGCTGGTCGAGTTCGTCTCGGGCATGAGCGGCTCCGGCGCGGTCATGGGCAGTTTCGAACAGACCCAGCGCCTGCTGAACTCCTTCATGCCCACCGACCGCGTCGAAGGCCTGATGGAGGAGATCCGCGGCCCCGCCGGCCGCACCATGTGGGACAAGCTCGGCAATGTGAACGAGGCCGTCCTCGCCAACTATCTGAAGAACGAATACCCCCAGACTGTCGCCGTGGTCCTGTCCAAGGTGAAGGCGGATCACGCCGCCCGCGTCCTGACCAGCCTGCCCGAGGACTTCGCCCTCGAATGCGTCCAGCGCATGCTGCGCATGGAGCCGGTGCAGCGCGAAATCCTCGACAAGATCGAACAGACCCTGCGCACCGAATTCATGTCGAACCTGGCGCGCACGTCCAAGCGCGACAGCCACGAGATGATGGCCGACATCTTCAACAGCTTCGATCGCCAGACCGAGGCCCGTTTCATCGGAGCGCTGGAAGAGCGCAACCGCGAGGCGGCCGAGCGCATCCGCGCCCTGATGTTCGTGTTCGAGGATCTGGCGAGGCTTGATCCCGGCGGCATCCAGACCCTGCTGCGCGCGGTCGAGAAGGATTCCCTCGGCCTGGCCCTGAAGGGCTCGTCGGAATCTTTGCGCGAACTGTTCTTCTCCAACATGTCGGAGCGCGCCGCCAAGATCATGCGCGAGGACATGGAGTCGATGGGCCCGGTCCGCCTCAAGGACGTCGATCAGGCCCAGATGGCCATGGTCCAGGTCGCCAAGGACCTCGCCGCCAAGGGCGAGATCATGCTGGTGGGCCAGGGCGGCGATGACGAGTTGATCTACTGACATGACCCATCAGCCCCTCAGCACCCCCTTCTCCTTCGACACCGAGTTCGACGCCTCGGGCGTGGTCGTGAACGCCGCCGCCGCCTTTCGCCCGACCAAACGCGCCTATGGCCCGGCCGAGGTCGACGCCCTGGTCGCACAGGCCCGACTGGACGCACGCAACGAGGCCCTCGCCGAGATCGAGAGCATCCAGACCATGGCCCTGTCGACCATCGGCCAGACCCTGAGCTCCGCCGCTCCGGCCCTGGCCCAGGTCGCCCAGCTGCATCGTCAGCAGGCCGCCGAACTAGCCCTGACCGCCGCCCGCGTGGTGTCCGCCTCCGCTCTCGACCGCTATCCCGAGGCGCCGCTGCAGGCTGCACTGGAAGCCCTTGGGCAGGAGATCGACGCGTCGCCGCGTCTGGTCATCCGCACCGGCGACCTCGATGAGGCGACCCACGCGCGGCTCCAGCAGCTGTGCGCCGACGCCGGCTTCTCCGGCATCGTCGCCTTCCGCACCGAGCCGGGTATGGCGGCGGCGGCCTTCCAGCTGGAATGGGCCGACGGCCGCGCCGCCTTCGATCCCGCCGAAGCCTTCGCCCGAATGAGCGAAGCCCTGAACTCCGCCCTGGCCGCCGAGGCCGGGCATGCTGAAAACCTCACCCCCGAAACCTCGATGGAAGGGAGGCCGTAATGGCGTCCGACACCATGGCCCTGGAGGAGTTTCCGGACTCCGTTGCGATCACCGTCAGCGAGGATCCGAACGACAAGACGGCGCACGACCTCACGCCGGTCTTCGACGTCCCGGTCAACATCTCCGCTGTGCTGGGCAAGGCCCACATGTCCGTGGCCCAGCTGCTCAAGCTGAACCGCGGCAGCGTGCTGGAGCTGGACCGCAAGGTGGGCGAGGCCATCGACATCTTCGTCAACAACCGGCTGGTCGCCCGCGGCGAGGTCGTCGTCGTCGAGGACCGGCTGGGCGTGACCATGACGGAAATCATCAAGACCGAGGACTCCGGCGGCTGATCGCCTCCGGTTTCGTGCGTAGAGATTAGAGGAGAAGACCCATGCGGCTTCTGGTGGTTGGCAGGCTCAGCGGACAGCTGGCGACGGCGGTGAAGATGGCCATGGCGCACGGCGCCAAGGTCAGCCACGTCGAGCGCGGCGATCAGGCGACGGAACAGCTCCGGCGCGGTCAGGGCGCTGACCTGCTCATGGTCGACTACCGCGTCGACATCGCCGCCCTGATCGCGGCCAATGAGGCCGAGCGGATCCATGTTCCGGTGGTGGCCTGCGGCGTCGATGCCGACGCCAACGACGCCGCCAATGCGATCCGTGCGGGGGCCAAGGAGTTCATCCCCCTGCCGCCCGAGGCGGACCTGATCGCCGCAGTGCTGTCGGCCGTCGCCGACGACGAACGGCCGTTGATCTCGGCCGATCCGTCGATGAAGGCGGTGGTCATGTTGGCCGATCAGGTCGCCCGTTCCGAGGCCTCAATCCTGATCACCGGCGAAAGCGGCGTCGGCAAGGAGGTGATGGCCCGTTACCTCCACGCCGGCTCGAAGCGCGCCGACCGCCCCTTCATCAGCGTCAACTGCGCCGCCATCCCCGACAACCTGCTGGAATCCGAGCTTTTCGGACACGAGAAGGGCGCCTTCACCGGCGCCATGGCGCGCCGCATCGGCAAGTTCGAGGAGGCCGACGGCGGCACCCTGCTGCTGGACGAAATCTCCGAGATGGACGTTCGCCTGCAGGCCAAGCTGCTGCGCGCCATCCAGGAGCGCGTCATCGACCGCGTCGGCGGCACCAAGCCGGTGCCGGTCAACATCCGTATCATCGCCACGTCCAACCGCGACCTGGCCCGTTCGGTCTCGGAGGGGACGTTCCGCGAGGATCTGCTCTACCGCCTGAACGTCGTGAACCTGCGCCTGCCGGCCCTCCGCGAACGGCCCGGCGACATCGCCGTTCTGGCCGATCACTTCGTCAAGAAATACGCCGCCGCCAACGGCGTGCCGGTGCGGCCGATCTCTGGCGACGCCCGCCGTGCGCTGGTTTCGCACCGCTGGAACGGCAATGTCCGGGAGCTGGAAAACGCGATGCACCGCGCCGTGCTTCTGGCCGTCGGGCCCGAGATCGACGTCGACGCCATCCGCCTGCCCGACGGCCAGCCGCTCAGCGCCGGGACTCACGGCGCCGCCGGCTATGACAGCCCCGCCGCTCGGGCCGCCCAGACCGCCGACGCCGTCACCCGCGCTCACGTCGGTCAGACGGTGGCGCAGATGGAGAAGACGCTGATCCTCGACACCTTGTCGCACTGCCTGGGCAACCGCACCCATGCGGCCAACATCCTGGGCATCTCGATCCGCACCCTGCGCAACAAGCTGAACGAATACGCCGACGAGGGGACGCAGATCATCGCCCCGCTGAGCGGCGTCGCCGCCGTCGGCTACGCGGCCGCCTGATCATGACCCGGGGCGCGGACCGCAGAACCGTCCTGACCGGACTCGGCGCGCTGGGCGTAGCGGGCTGCTCGCGTGCGCCTGTCGGGCCCGAGGCGGCGACGCCATCGCCGGCTCCGATCGCCTTCGACATGTCCGCACTCGAAGCCCGGCATGACGGCCGCCTCGGCTTCGTCGCCCATGACGTCGGCGCCGATGCGCGCTTCAGCTGGCGCGGCGACGAGCGGTTCGTCTATTGCT
>JALYPS010000305.1 GCA_030856285.1 Pseudomonadota bacterium | reverse complement strand
GTTCCGCAGGGCGAAAGACACCGAGGTCGTCAGCAGGGTTTCGACCAGCGCGATGTCCGTGGTCAGGCGAGACAGCACCTCCCCTGTCCGCATTGAGGCGTAGAAGGCCGGGTCCAGCGTCAGGATGCGCCCGAACAGCCCCTTGCGCAGGTCAGCGATGACGCGCTCCCCGGTCTTGGTGACGAAATAATACCGGACCGCCGTGGCGAAGCCGAGGAACAGGGCGTTGGCCCCCAGCAGCAGGAACCACAGGTTCAACTGTGCGCCGTCGTTCTCGAAGCCATTGTCGATCGCGCCGCGGGCGGCGGCCGTCAGCGCCAGCGAGGCCGCTGTGGACATGATCAGCCAGAAACCGGCCATGGCGACGTGGCCCTTGTGCCACATCGCATAGGGAAACAACCGTCCGAGCGGGCGGACGTCGCGGCGGCGGGCCCTGCGCTCGCCCGCCTCGCCCATTTGTTCGGCCAGTTGGGCGCCCGCGCCCGGCCGTCCCCGGATATCAGCAGCGGCGTCTGCGGTGGCGGTTGCATCTGTCATGGCGCGCGCCTCTTGCCCCGGAACGGCCCCCGGTGTAAACGCCGCCGCTCATTCCCGCCCTTCGCTGGCGGGTTTTCTCATTTTCGCGCTCCGACGGTCGGCATCGTCATCGCGCAGAGACCGGACCAGGACCATGAAGGCGGATACGCACCCCGACTACCACTTCATCACCGTGACGATGACCGATGGTACGACCTATCAGACGCGCTCGACCTACCAGAAGGAAGGCGCCGTCCTGAACCTGGACATCGATCCGCTGACGCACCCGGCCTGGACCGGCGGCAACCAGCACCTGCTGGACCGCGGCGGCCGTGTTTCGCGCTTCAACAACAAGTTCGCCGGCTTCATCAAGAAGTAGGCCCTTCCCGCAGGCCGGGCTTTCGGGCCACACCTGTCGGCAAGACGACTGCAAAGGCGTCGGTCCCCGGACCGGCGCCTTTCTGTTTGCCCGGAACGCCGATAACATGGCGGCGTTGGCTTCGGGGGCGTGGACGTGGGGTCCCGTGTCGAAGCGGGCGAAGAGATCTTGACGATGAATCGACGGCAACTGGGACTTGGCGCGGCCGTATCGGCTTTTGCGTCGGCCATCGGCCTGACGGCCCGGGCCCAGACACGCGACCCCGGCGCTGTCGCCTTCTATGACAGCTTCAACGATCAGCTGGCCCGCCTGCCCGCAGCGATCCAGCCCGATGTCCGCGCCTTCTATGAGTTGAACGGCTGGCGTCCCGTCTGGACGCCCGAACGCCTCCGCGCACTCCAGACCGCCGCCGGCCGGGCCGAACGGCATGGACTGTCACAGAGCGACTATTTCGACTTCGAGGCTCTCGCCGCCGCCGCCGACGCTGCGGAGATGCGCACCACCGCCGCCGCCATGGGCTATGGCCGCGTTCTCGCCGAAGGCCGCGTTCGTCCCGAGACCGTCGAGGATCTCTGGGAGATGCAGAAGAACAGCGTCAACCTGCCTGTCGGTCTCAACGACGCGCTCGCCCAGAACCGTCTTGTCGACTGGTTCGAGGGACTGGCCCCGACCGACATCGGCTACTCCAACCTTTCGGCCGGCTATGTGCGCTATCGCCGCCTGATCCGCGACGGCGGCTGGCCTGCCTTCCGTCAGGGCGCGACCATCGAGCCGGGCATGAGCGACGTCCGCGTCCCCGTGATGATCCAGCGGCTCGTCGCCGAGGGCGACCTGCCCGCCGCCGAAGGCGCACGGCTGACCGAGATGGGCATCGTCTACGGTCCCGAACTCCAGGCCGCCATGCGAGGCTTCCAGGCCCGCCATGGCCTCGTCGCCGATGGCCGCATCGGCACGGGCAGCCAGCGATCCCTGTCGGCCTCGGCCGAGGACCGCGCCCGCCAGATCGCCCTGAACCTCGAACGCCGCCGCTGGCTGAAGCGCGAGGTCTCGCCCGAGCGGATCGAGGTCAACACCGCCGCCGCCATCATGGTCTATTGGAAGGACGGTCGCCCGGTCCACTCCAACCGCGTCGTCTGCGGTGCGCCGTCAACCCAGACGCCCAGCCTCGAAAAGCCCTTCGCCTCGGTCGTGGCCAATCCGCCTTGGTATGTGCCCGCCTCGATCGCCCGCAACGAGATCCTGCCGCGCGGCCCCGGCTATCTGGCCAGCCAGAACATGTATGTCTCGAACGGCACTGTGATCCAGCGCGCCGGCCCCACCGCCGCGCTCGGCTATGTGAAGTTCGAGCTGCGCGACAGCTACGCCATCTTCCTGCACGACACCCCGTCCAAGGCCGCCTTCAACCTGGCCATGCGTCAACGCAGCCACGGTTGCGTCCGCGTCCAGGGCGCGGTCGATTTCGCCCGCCTGCTGCTGTCGCCCGATCCGGCCTTGCTGGCCGAGTTCGACACCGCCCAGGACACGCGTCAGACCAAACGCATCGCCACGGGCCGCGAGATCAGCGTGCGCCTGCTGTACTGGACCGCGTTCGTCGACGGTCAGGGCCGGGTCGCCTTCCGCGAGGATGTCTATGAGCGGGACGCCAAACTGGCCGAAGCCCTCGGCATCGCCCTCAGCCTGCCCAAGGCGGTCGATGACGGCGCGCGCGTGGCCAACGACGTCGGACCGTAGGGTCTCTAGATCCTGAACGCCGCCGTCAGCCGATCGAGCTGGCTCTGCACCGGATTGACCGCGTCTTCTTCGGGCTCGTCCAGATACATGCGGCGATCGAGGTGCAGGACCCGGTCGTACAGTTTATCGGTGCGCACCAGATATTCGATCAGGGCGATCGGCAGCTCGGGATGGCTGACTTCGGTCGCCGCCGTCCGGTCGGCCAGGCGATAACGCGTGTCGCAGGCCGTCTCCGCCGTCATATCCCCTTCGCGCACAGCCCGCTGAACCAGCAGCCAGGAAGCGATCTGCATCAGCCGGGTCGTCAGCTTCATGCTTTCGCCAGCGTAGAGCAGGGCCGTTGACCGCGACAGCAGCTTGGATTCCCGACGCCCGTCGCCGTCCAGATAGGCGGCGGTCTCCTCGACCAGTTCCATCCCCTCCTGGAATGTGCGGTCGAACAGTTCCGAACGGGCAAAATCATCCACGACCGCGGCGCGGCTGCGGCCCGTTGGCGAAAGCATTGTGGCCTCGGTAGTCATGAACTCAACCAAACTCATGGGACAGGCGCATCCGTATCACGACCGGCACGGCATGGCGCGGCGCTTCCACGGACTGCAACGGCCATGCCAGACGAAGGCCGACAGGGTTACGACCGGAAATTGAACATGGCGTCGGCCGCATTGCGTTGCGAGGACTTGCCTTCGATGGCGGCGTTGGAGCGGTCGATCTCGGCCTGCAGCCCGGCGATCCGCTGTTTCAGATCCTCGACCGAATAGCCGTCCAGATCCTCGCGCGTCAGGGCGATCAGCGGCGCGCCCCGCGCCGGACGGGGCTCCAGATCCTCGAACATCGTCGCCTCCTTCGTGGTCATCCGGTACGCAACAGCCTATTTCAACGCCCGGATACGGACGATTGCAAGAACGGGGCAGGCGAATGCGGGTAGTCGAGATCGCGGGCGGTTCCGGTTCCGCGGAGTCCCTCGTCCCGGCCGAGCGTCCCGATCCGGTCGCCGGGCCGGGCCAGATTCGCATCCGGGTCCGAGCCGCCGGCATCAACCGGCCTGACATCCTGCAGCGGTTGGGCCGCTACCCCGCCCCGCCCGGCGCATCGGACATCCTCGGTCTGGAAGTCGCGGGCGAGGTCGATCAGGTCGGCGCGGGCGTTGAGCGTTGGTCCGTCAGAGACCGTGTCTGCGCCCTTCTGGGCGGGGGCGGCTATGCGGAGTTCGCCGTCGCTGACGCCTGCCAAGCCCTGCCCCTCCCCGACGACATGGATTTCGTTCAGGCGGCCGCACTGCCCGAGACGGTCTGCACGGTCTTCGCCAATGTCTTCGAGTCGGGCGCGCTGAAGGCGGGCGAGACCCTGCTGATCCACGGCGCCACCAGCGGCATCGGGGTCACCGCTATCCAGATGGCGAAGGCGGTCGGCGCGCGCGTCATCGCCACCTCGCGCGGGGCCGCAAAGGCCGAAGCCGCGGGCCGGCTCGGCGCCGACCTCAGCCTGGACGCCGCCGTGGACGACATGGAGGCGGCGATCCGGACGTTCGGCGGGGCCGATGTGGTGCTGGACATGGTCGGAGCAGATTACGCCGCCCTCAATCAGGCCGCATTGAACCCCTTCGGCCGCTGGGTGGTGATCGCCACCCAGTCCGGGGCGCTGGCCGAGGTCGATCTGGCCCGGCTGATGATGAAGCGGATCAACCTCACCGGTTCGACCCTGCGGGCCCGGCCCGCCGACGAAAAGGCCCGCCTGATCGCGGCCATGGAGGCCACGGTCTGGCCGTGGGTGGGCTCGGGCGCGGTCAGGCC
>JALYPS010000298.1 GCA_030856285.1 Pseudomonadota bacterium | reverse complement strand
GAACCACCGCTATATGTCGAAGATCGTCAGCCACACGCCGCTGGAGGTGGAGACCCTGCGCCGGCTGCAGCGGGCCGGCGGTTTCACCGACGTCGTGCGCGACCAGATTCCGGAACCGCAGAAACTGGCCAGCTGGTGGAGCTATCGCGCCGCCGACTTCCGCAAGTCCAACCGCGGCCTGCGCCTCGACCATCTGTGGACCTCGCCCGGCCTGACCCCGGCGGTCGCGCCCGGGAGCGCGCGTATCCACGACACCGTCCGTGAATGGACCCAGCCCAGCGACCATGCGCCGGTGACGATGGATCTGGACGTCTAGAACGGGAAGAAGATGGGGATGGCGATCATCGCCGCCACCCAGGTCACGAGGTTCAACGGCAGGCCGACCCGGACGAAGTCCATGTAGCTGTAGTTGCCCATCTGATAGACCAGCACATTGGTCTGGTAGCCGAACGGGGTGGCGAAAGCGGCCGAGGCGGCCATCATAACCCCGACCAGAAACGGCCGTGGATCGACCCCGAAACTTTCCGCCAGAGCCACGGCGATCGGGGTGATCAGCACCGCGACCGTGGCGTTGGACAACAACTCGGTGGCGAACAGGGTCACTCCGTAGAGAATGATCAGGCCGACCAGCGGACCGAATGGCCGCAGCACCTCGATCAGGACGCCGGCCCCGGCCGCCGCGAGGCCGGTGACCTCGATGGCGATCCCGACCACCACCATGCCGGCGATCAGCAACAGAATCTCGGGCCTCAGCCCGGCATAGGCCTCTTCGGGCGTGATTACCTTCAGCAAGATCAGGGCGACCGCGCCAGCGAAGGCCGAGGCTGCGATCGGGGTCCAGCCGAGGCCCGCGGCCGCCACGACTATTACGAAGACGCCAAGCGCGATGAGCGAGCGCCTGAGATCGAATGGCCGATCAGCCGCCCCGAACAAGGCCACGTCGCCGAGGTGGGCGTCGCCCGAGCCGTCCTCGTGGGTGCGAGCTTCGCCCAGTCTCGGCAGGTTGAACGGGAGAATCCGTCGCCGACGCCCGGCGGCTTCGGTCGCGGCCTTGCGCCGGGAGGCCTCCATCTCGGCCAGCCGGGCCTGCTCGGCCTCATCGGCCTGCACGCTGCGCCCCAACTGTCGCGCGCCCACGAAATACAGCCACAATCCCCCGGCCAGGGCGATGCACAGGCCGACGGGGGTGATCTCGAACAGGCTGAAAACAGGCTGGCCGGTATTGCGGGCCATG
Source organism: Pseudomonadota bacterium (assembly GCA_030856285.1). Lineage (GTDB taxonomy): Bacteria > Pseudomonadota > Alphaproteobacteria > Caulobacterales > Caulobacteraceae > Brevundimonas. Next base: position 6,075 of record JALYPS010000298.1, on the reverse strand, counting down.
TCGTTGACCAGAAGGTTGGTCGAGGTGCCGATCAGGGTCAGGAGGCCGCCGAGCACCGAAATATGGCTGAGCGGCATCAGGAAGCGTTTGGGCGAGAGTTTCAGGGACTGGGCGACATCCCGGATCACCGGGGCGGCCAGCACCACCACCGGCGTATTGTTCAGGAAGCCTCCAAGCACCCCGCACATCCCGAGCACCGCCCAGATGCCGATGGCGCCCACCCGCGCCGCCAGTTGCGTCGCCTTGCGGATCATCAGGCCGAGCAGGCCTGACAACTCGATAGTGTAGGCGATTACGAACAGGCCCGCGAGGGCGATGACGGCGGGACTGGCGAAGGCGCCCTGGACCTCGACCGGCCGCACCACACCCAGCAGCAGCAGGGCCGCGGCGCCCGACAGCGCCACAACGTCGGCGCGAACCCGTCCATGGATCAGCACCCCGACCACGACGACGAGCACAAGCAGAGCGGCAATCTGATCGAAACTCATACGCCCTGAAGACCCGCCGACGCCCGCCCCGTCAATGGTCTTGACGCGAATGCTACAGAGGCTGGTTGTATGCTAGAGTCCGTAAATGCTTGGAAGTTTCCGCAACGCCCCACGCCGTGTCGCTGCGCTGACAACTGTCGCCACTGCCCTGTTCCTGGCCCAGTGCGACCGGGACAGGCCCGAGCCGATCGACGCGGAGCCTGTCTCCGTTGATCCGGCGCCGGCGCCCGCCGGCACCGCGCCGACAACCCTGAACCGCGCCGACCTGCTCGCCGCGACCTCCCGGGCCGCCTCCGCCTACGCCGCCGGCGAACAGATGGAGGGTGCCGACGCCCTTGTCGGGCGTCAGTTTTCCATTCGGATTCCGTTCGGTTGCAACGGCCCCCAACCCGCCCCGGCCGAAGCCGCCGGCGACGGTCTGGCGCGCTGGTCCTGGGGCCCCGAGAACGAGACCATCCAGCTGAGCCTCACCCCCGGCGACTGGCTGAACACCGCCCTCATCGGCGGTGCCAGCGAATCGGCCCGGGAAGCCGTCGAGGGCTTCTGGGTCCCGCGCCCCTGGTTGACCGCCGGGGACTGTTCCGCCGTCCGCGCCGATCCTCCGCCAAGCGAAGGCGGGGCGCCCTCGCCCCAGACCGTGGGCCTGGCCGCCGTGTTCGGCGCGGACGATTCCCGCGTCGGCCGCCGCAACGGCCGCGCCTATGCCTTCACCATTCGCGCGACCGGGGATACGCCGCTGGCGGCGCCGTCGAGAGGCTATCGCGTCGTGCTGGAGGGCCGTCTGGCCGGCTTCCCGGACGGCAGTGCGATCCGCTGCAGGGCGTCGAACCCGGACCAGCGCCCGGTCTGCATCGCCGCGATACGACTGGACCGGGTCGGCTTCACCAATGCGGACGGCAGCGTGCTTCTCAGCGAATGGCGCCCTGGCTAGGGCTGCAGCCGGTACCCGCCCGCGTCCGTCAACAGCAACCGCGCCTGGCCGGGCTCGGGCTCGATCTTCTGGCGCAGGCGGTAGATGTGGGTTTCCAGCGTGTGGGTGGTGACCCCGGCGTTATAGCCCCAGACCTCGGTCAGCAACTCCTCGCGCGACACGGCCTTGGCCCCGGCGCGGTACAGGTACTTGAGGATGTTGGTTTCCTTCTCGGTCAGCCGCACCTTCTTCGCCTTGTCGTCGATCAACACCTTGGCGGCCGGGCGGAACTCGTAGGGGCCGATGCGGAAGACAGCGTCCTCGGACTGTTCGTGGCTGCGCAGATGGGCGCGGATGCGGGCGAGCAGGACGGCGAAGCGGAAGGGCTTGGTGACATAGTCATTGGCCCCCGACTCCAGCCCCAGCACCGTGTCGGAATCCGACGACTGTCCGGTCAGCATGATGATCGGGGTCGAAACCCCGTCCTTGCGCAGCAGGCGGCAGGCCTCGCGACCGTCCATGTCGGGCAGGTCGACATCCAGCAGGATCAGGTCAGCGCGGACCTCGCGGCCCATGCGGACGCCCTCGGCCGCCGTCGCGGCCTGGACCGGCCGGAAGGCCTCGTGCAAAGCCAGCTGCTCGGCCAAGGCCTCGCGCAGGTCGTCGTCGTCGTCGATGATCAGGATGGTCTTGGGCGTGGGCATGGGTACCAGAATGGCGAGCGTCGGCGGTTCCGCCAAGGGTTGGAGCTCAAGCGGAGCGGTTTTCAGTCCATAGAGGGTGTTTCGGGGCCTTTTCGTTCCCCGAAGAGCGACGATCCGATGCGCACATGGGTCGCGCCGAAGCGGATCGCGGTCTCATAGTCGCCGCTCATGCCCATCGACAGGGTCTCGAGGCCATGCCGGCGAGCGATCTTGCGCAGCAGGGCGAAATGCGGTCCCGGGGCCTCGGCGGCGGGCGGAATACACATCAGGCCCTCGACGATCAGGCCCGCGGCCCGGGCGTATTCGATAAGTTCACCGGCTTCGCCGGGCAGGACGCCGGCCTTCTGGGGTTCGGCGCCGGTGTTGACCTGGATCAGGACGCGGACGGGTTTGCCGGCGCGAACCCCCGCCGCCGCCAGGGCGTCGGCCAGTTTCGGCCGGTCGAGGGTCTCGATGACGTCGAACAGGGCGACAGCGTCGGCGGCCTTGTTCGACTGCAACGGCCCGATCAGCCTGAGTTCGAGGCCCGCGATCCCGTCGCGACGGTCGTCCCAGCGCGCTTGCGCATCCCGCACCCGGTTTTCGCCGAACACGCGCTGACCCGCAGTGAGCGCCGCCTCAATGGCCTCGGGCGGTTGGGTCTTGGACACGGCGGTCAGGGTCACGCCGTCGGCCGCCCGGCCGGAGGCGCGGCAGGCGACGGCGATGCGCCGCTGAATGGTTTCCAGCTGTGCGGCCACAGCGCTGGACGAAGGAACGGGTTCGGGAGAAGAGGGGGTCATGAACCGGGCGGACGCCGAAATCCTGTGGGAAGTCGCCAGCGTCCTCGCACGGGACGCCGCCAAAGTCAGCCGGGCGCGCGATCGGGCCGGGCCCAGCCTGCCCCCGCTGCTGTTTTTCACTGACCCGGACCGGACGCCGCGGCCGTGGGAGACGGCGGCGCGGCTGCCAGCCGGCTCGGGCGTGGTGTTCCGGCATTTCGGCCGGGCCGACGCGCGCGAGACGGCGCTGCGGCTACGGGAGGCCACACGGGCCTGCGACGGCCTGCTGCTAATCGGACTGGACGCGGAGCTGGCCGAGGCGGTCGTCGCAGACGGGGTTCATCTGCCCGAGCGGGCGCTGGATCAGGCGGCCGGGCTGGCCGCACTCCGGCCCGACTGGATCATCACCGGCGCGGCTCATTCCCGGGCCGCATTGGGGACTGCGAGGCTGGACGCCCTGATCGTCTCGCCGGTCTTTCCGGCGGGCGGGGCCTCCGCAAACCGCCCTGCGCTCGGCCTGACAAGCTTCACATCGTGGGTCGAGTCCGCGTCCTGCCCGGTATACGCCCTCGGCGGGATTGACGGCGGCAATGCGCACGGCCTGATCGGCTCGGGCGCATGCGGAATTGCAGGTGTGTCGGCGATTCAGTCGGCTTTCGGGCCGGACTAGAAGCGGAAGATCGATTCCAGCCGGAAGCGCGGGGCGGCCCGACGGTCGGCCTGGGGCCCGCGAGCCGGATCGCTCTCGGGCTCGGCCAGACCGGCGGCGGCGCCGACGCGCAGACGCGGGTTGACGCGGTAGTAGGCGCCGGCCTCGACGTCGCCGAGATTGCTTTCACGGCCGACGGGCTGGCTGAGGTTCAGGTCCAGGCCCCAACGGCCACGCTCGGTGAAACGCAGGCGGGATGAACCGGGCTGAGCTGCGGCGGCGCGGGCGGCCTGGGCTTCGGTCAGGGATACGGCAGGTGCACGCGTACGAGCGGCGGCCTGGGCCGACGCGACGTCGGCCATCGCGAGGAGCGCAAGCCCCCCGGTCAGTCCGGCGATCAGAGCGCCCGTCTTGCGCGTCATGCGGCGCATATCCTGCCCTTCACCTCACGACGATACATCGCGATCGCCAGCAGTTAGACACCGCTGGACAGCCCGGTCAACGAAACGGCGCTATTGCAACCCGGTTCCCTGCGACTCTGGAAGACTCCTGTGGCGCGAGCGTCACGCGAATCCGCCGCCACGCTTCCATCCCGCCCGCTCATGGCCATCGGGCGTCTGTTCGAATACGTCTTCGCCTTGTCATAGCCCCTTTTCGCCGTGTTATAGAGCGACGCTTCGGCTCGGACCGTGTTCGGTTGAGCCAGCGCGTGCGTTGGAACCGGTCCGCTGCACGTCATGATCTTATGGAGAAGTCTCGATGGTGCTGGTTCGCGGCGCGACGGTCGCCCTGATCACCTCGTGCGTTCTGCTGGGCAGCTGTTCCGCCAACCGCCCGTTTGGTCCGACTGTGGGCGAAGTGTTCAGCGGCATGGGCAGCGCCCAGGCTGCGGCGGACGCGCAGACGGGTATCGGCGTCAACGCCTATCTGTGGCGCGCCACCCTCGACACGCTGAGCTTCATGCCGCTGGCCAACGCCGACCCTTGGGGCGGCGTCATCAACTACAGCTGGTACATTGATCCCCAGACGCCGAACGAGCGCTTCAAGGCGACCGTCTTCATCCTCGACCGCCGCCTGCGCGCCGACGCGCTGAACGTCAGCATCACCAAACAGGTCCTGCGCCCCGGCTGCACGCCCAACCCGGCCGACGCCGACGCGGAAGTCGACACCGCCGGCTGCTGGACCGGCGCGCGGGTCGCCGCCCAGACCGAGACCGATCTGGAAAACGCCATCCTGACCAAGGCGCGCCAGCTCAACCTTTCAAACGCCGGCTGATCGCCCTCCCCATCGACTAGCCTCCGTCGGGCCTGTTCCTGAAGGAGCAGCCTGAAAGACTCCTGTGGCCAAGACCCCGGTTCGCTACGAGCCCAAGACCGCCGAACCCCGCCAGCAGGCCCGCTGGGCGGCCGCCGACGCCTTCCGTATGCCGACCGAGGGCACGGGCCGGCCGAAATACTATGTGCTGGAGATGTTCCCCTATCCGTCGGGGGCGATCCACATGGGCCACGCCCGCAACTACGTCATGGGCGATGTGGTGGCGCGGTCGAAGCGAGCCCAGGGGTTCGATGTCCTGCATCCCATGGGCTGGGACGCCTTCGGACTTCCCGCCGAGAACGCGGCCATCGAGCGCGGCGTCCATCCGGGCGACTGGACCTGGTCCAACATCGCCGCCATGCGCGACCAGCTGAAGCTGCTCGGCCTGTCGCTCGACTGGAGCCGCGAGTTCGCCACCTGCGACCCGGCTTATTACGGCAAGCAGCAGGCCTGGTTCCTCGAACTGCTCAAGCGCGGCCTGGTCTATCGCAAGGACTCGGTGGTCAACTGGGATCCGGTCGACAACACCGTCCTGGCCAATGAGCAGGTGGTGGACGGGCGGGGCTGGCGTTCCGGCGCCGTGGTCGAGAAGCGCAAGCTGAACCAGTGGTTCCTGCGCATCACCGACTATGCCGACGACCTGATCGAGGGGCTGAAGGAGCTGGAAGGCCGCTGGCCCGACAAGGTCCGGCTGATGCAGGAGAACTGGATCGGCCGGTCGAAGGGTCTGCAGATGACCTGGGCCTGGGCCGGCGAAGCGCCCGCCGCCGCGCCCGATGGCCTGGAGATCTACACCACCCGCCCCGACACCCTGTTCGGGGCCAGCTTCATGGGCGTGGCCCCGGATCATCCGATCGCCCGCGCCCTCGCCGAGGTCGACCCGGCCGCCGCCGCCTTCGTCGCCGAATGCCGCAAGGGCGGCTCGACCCAGGCCGAGATCGAACAGGCCGAGAAGATCGGCTTCGACACCGGGCTGAAGGTCATCCATCCGTTCGACGGCCGCGAGGTCTCGGTCTGGATCGCCAACTTCATCCTGTCGGAATACGGCACGGGGGCCATCTTCGGCTGCCCCGCCCACGACCAGCGCGACCTCGACTTTGCGCGCAAATACGGCCTCGCCGTCGTCGCCGTCGTCAGCCCCGAGGGTTCGGGCTTCACCGTCGGCGACACCGCCTTCACTGATCCCGGGCGCCTGATCAACTCGCGCTTCCTCGACGGCATGGACACCGACGCCGCCAAGGCCGAGGTG
>JALYPS010000280.1 GCA_030856285.1 Pseudomonadota bacterium | reverse complement strand
ATTCTCAAGCTGCTCCAGGCCTCGGACTACAACGTCGAGCGGGCCCAGCGCGGCATCGTCTACATCGACGAGATCGACAAGATTTCGCGCAAGTCGGATAACCCCTCGATCACCCGCGACGTCTCGGGCGAGGGCGTGCAGCAGGCCCTGCTGAAGATCATGGAAGGCACCGTCGCCTCCGTGCCCCCGCAGGGCGGCCGCAAGCATCCGCAGCAGGAGTTCCTGCAGGTCGACACCGCCAACATCCTGTTCATCGTCGGCGGCGCCTTCTCCGGCCTCGAGAAGGTCATCGCGGCCCGCGGCGACGGGGCCTCGATCGGCTTCGGCGCCAAGGTCAAGGAAATCGACGAACGCCGGACCGGCGACATCCTCAAGGGCGTCGAGCCCGACGATCTGATGCGCTTCGGCCTGATCCCCGAGTTCATCGGCCGTCTGCCCGTGCTGGCGACGCTGGAAGACCTGGACGAACCGGCTCTGGTCACCATCCTGACCGAGCCCAAGAACGCCTTGGTCAAACAGTACAAGCGCCTGTTCGAGATGGAAAACGTCGATCTCACGTTCACCGACGACGCCCTGATCGCTGTGGCCAAGAAGGCCATCACCCGCAAGACCGGCGCCCGCGGCCTGCGTTCCATCCTGGAAGGCATTCTGCTGGAGACCATGTTCGAACTGCCCACCTTCGAGGGCGTCGAGGAGGTGGTCGTTAACGCCGAGGTCATCGAGGGCAAGGCCCAGCCGCTGCTGATCTATTCCGAGACCAAGTCCAAGAAGGCCGCCCCCGACAGCGCGGCCTGACCCGACCAGATCAAGACAAAAAGGGCGGGTCCGGCGACGGGTCCGCCCTTTTCCTTGCGCGCCGACGCCTGCCGGCACACGGATGATGCGCGACGGCCACAGGCCGCCTGGGCTATGGGACAGCGACTCCCGCCTGTTTCCGGCAAGATCCTTGCGTCATGGCCGTTTGACCCCCTCGGATCATGCAGCCTTGCCGCCTGTGGATGGAAGGACTCGTTCGCCGCCGGTCACGCTTGAACCGCGCCGTTCGTAAACCACATACTCATCCGAAGGCCGCTGAATGGCGGGCCGAGTCGAAACGGCGGAGCACAGGCGCTCCGCACGCCGGCCCGGCGGGTCCGAGATCAACGAGGACCCCGTGAGAGTAGGCATCATGTCCGAGACCAAAACCCTGCCCGTCCTGCCGCTGAGAGACATCGGCGTCTTTCCGCACATGGTCGTGCCGCTGTTCGTGGGACGCGAGAAGTCGGTCAAGGCGCTCGACGAGATCATGAAGGGCGAAAAGCAGATCCTGCTGGCCACCCAGAAGAACAGCGTCGATGACGACCCTTCCGCTGACGCCATCTATCCGATTGGCGTTCTGGCCACCGTGCTTCAACTGCTCAAACTGCCGGATGGCACCGTCAAGGTGCTGGTCGAGGGCAAGAGCCGCGCGCGCCTGACCAAATTCACCGACCGCACCGAATATTTCGAGGCCGAGGCTGTCGAGATCGCCGATGAGCCGGGCGAGCCGGCCCAGTCGGAAGCCCTGCTGCGCGCCGTGATCGAGCAGTTCGAAAACTATGTGAAGCTGAACAAGAAGGTCCCGCCCGAGGCCCTCAGCTCCATTCCCCAGATCACCGACCCGTCCAAGCTGGCCGACAGCGTGGCCGCCCATCTGTCGGTCAAGATCGGCGACAAGCAGGGCCTGCTGGAAACCATCGCCGTCCCGGCCCGGCTGGAGAAGGTCTACGGCCTGATGGAGGGCGAGATTTCCGTCCTGCAGGTCGAGAAGAAGATCCGCTCGCGCGTGAAGCGCCAGATGGAGAAGACCCAGCGCGAATATTATCTGAACGAGCAGATGAAGGCGATCCAGCGCGAACTGGGCGAGACCGACGACAGCCGTGATGAGATCATGGAGCTGGAGAAGCGGATCCGTAAGACGCGCCTGTCCAAGGAGGCGCGCGTCAAGGCCGAGGCCGAGGTCAAGAAGCTGCGCAACATGAGCCCGATGTCGGCGGAATCGACGGTGGTGCGCAACTACCTCGACTGGCTGCTGTCGATCCCGTGGGGCAAGGCCAAGACCAAGGCGATCGACCTCAACAAGGCCGAGGAGATCCTCGAGGAGGACCACTTCGGCCTCGAGAAGGTCAAGGAACGGATCATCGAATATCTGGCCGTCCAGGCCCGCACCAATACGCTGAAGGGGCCGATCCTGTGCCTCGTCGGCCCTCCGGGCGTCGGCAAGACCTCGCTGGCCAAGTCGATCGCCAAGGCCACGGGCCGTGAATACATCCGCATGTCGCTGGGCGGCGTGCGCGACGAGGCCGAGATCCGCGGCCACCGCCGGAC
>JALYPS010000279.1 GCA_030856285.1 Pseudomonadota bacterium | reverse complement strand
CCGCCCCCGGGCGAAAGGTGGAGATCATGCGGGAAGGTCAGGCCGGAGGCCTCGCGAGGGCGGCTGTTCAGCGAGACCCGGCTGAGGCCGGTCGGACCGGGCAGGGTGGGGCGGAAGTTTGGATGGCGGGCCCAGGAAGGCGCATCGGCCAGATCCGTGTCCTTCAGCCGGTGCGTCAGGCCCGTGTGGCACTGGATGCAGGTCTGCGTCGCGGTCAGGGTCGGGATCGGCTCGGGAGGCCGGCCGGCGACCGGATTGGCCACGTGTTCGACGTGGCAGCTGGCGCAGCGCTGTTCGGGGAGATTGAAGGTGCGACGGAACCATGCCGTGGCCTGTCCGGTGAACCCGGCCGGGGGAGGGGATCCCCAGAGAATCCTGTTGCGAGGGGCATGATCCCGGACGAACGACAGCGCATCCGGCGAGCCCGCGCGTCGCACGGATGTCGCTGCGGCCGCCATGGCGGCGGGTGTCTGATCGCCGGCGTGGCAGGTCTTGCACGACGCGTCGGTCACCGCGACGAACGCCTCCTGGTGACAGGACTGACAGTCGTCCTCGAGGAAGGCGTGGGCCGATGACAAGGGACCGGTAGACCACTGCTGGTCCGGATCGATCCGGGCCTTGAGGTGGCCATGGAAGGCCGCCAGCGGCCACAGCAGGCAGAGGGCGACAATGCCGAGGCCCAGGGTCCAGGCGATGCGCCGACGGCCGAAGACCCGGGCCTTGGGGACGACGCCGCCGGCGGGAACGCCCGATGAGGGCTCCCCCTCCGCGGGCTCGGCGGCTGCGAGGTTGATCAGGATGCGGCCGGCGTCGCCGTGCGACAGGGTCAGGATGTGGTCGCCGAAGGTCAGACGCGGCGAGCGGCCGACATCGATATCGGCCTGGGTGACGAACCGGCCGTCGACGCCGAACGGCTCGCGGCCGGCGGAGACGATGCTCACCCGCCCGGGTCCGGTCGCGGTCAGGGTGGCGTGATGCAGGCTGACCGCCAGATCGGGCAGGCGTATTTCGCAGTCAGCGCCGCGACCGATGCGGGCGATATCGGTCGGCAGGACCTTTTCCCGGACGATCTCGGCCCCGCTGACGCGGCGTGTGACCTGGCGAAGAACAAGGGTCATCGGGCCATCACCAGTAGATGAAGACGCTGAAGACATGGGCGGTGATCGCGGCGATGAGCGCGATGGTGGCGGGCACGTGCACAGCCAGCCAGACGCTCAGCCAGGCGCGGATCTGCAGGTGGCGGCGCACCTGGGCCAGGGCGGCGGCCTTGCGCTGAAGCAGTTCCTCCATCCGATCCAGCATCTGCAGCTGGACGTCGGTCGCCTGACGACGCAGGCCGGGCAGGCGCGACAGGGCCCGACGGTTGCCGCAACCGCCCTGTCCACCCGAAATCCGTCGCCACAGGCCGCCGCCGACCGGACTGTTGTCCAGCGACATCTGCACCACCCGCGCCTGGACCTCGGACAGCGGCTGGGCGGCCTCGTTGATCTGGCGGTCCAGCGCCTTGAGCGTTTCCAGCATCTGCTTCTGGGTCGTCTCGCCGCGATTACGACTGAGATATCGCGGGAGCAGTGCGTAGACGGTGATGCCGAACAGACCGGACACGACGACCAGCACCATCAGCCCATAGGCCAGGGTGTGGATGTTCCAGCCGAACTGGAATCCCGAATGCAGGGTGGCGACGACCAGCACGGCCAGTCCCAGATAGACATGGGCCGAGACCCAGGCTTTCAACGACCAATTGCCCGAGGTGATGGCGCGCTTACGCAGGCCCAGCAGGGTCAGCCACAGCACCAGCAGCGCCGCGATCGTGCCCGCCACATAGCCATAGACGCTGCCTCCGTTCGGCCGCGGTTCGGCGTCCATCAGCAGATAGCCAATGATCGCGATGACGCAGAAGGCTCCGGCCCGCCAGGCCCAGCGGAAATTCCGGAAGCCCAGGAAGCCATCATGCTGGGCGGGGTTGGAGCGTTCGCCTGTTTTCGCTGTTCTCGCCAAGGGTCTATTCGCCCCTGTTCATGCGTTTGACGGTGAGGAATTCTTCGGGCGAGACCCGGATCGCCGCCCCGGTCGGACAGGCGCGTACGCAGGCCGGTCCGCCCGACTTGCCGATGCACATGTCGCATTTGATCGCGACCTTGGGCGGTTCCGCCCCCTTGGGCTTGTGTTTGGCTCGCCAGGCCTTGTCGGGCTCGCCCGGTCCCGGCCCGGCTCCGAACAGCAACCAGGAGATCAGGTCCGGCTTGTCCGGCGGCCGCGAGTCCATGCGGATCACGTCATAGGGACAGTTCCGCTGGCAGTTGCCGCAGCCGATGCAGGTCTCGTCGATGAAGACCTCGCCGTCCGGCCCGCGATGGATCGCATTGGGCGGGCAGTCGGTCATGCAGTACGGATGTTCGCAGTGCCGGCAAGAGGTCGGAACGTGCAGATGGGCGTAGGTCCGGCCCGCCTCGCGGTCGAGTCGCGAAAGGCCGTCGTGGACGTCGGCGCAGGCCTTCTCGCAGTTGTCGCAGCCGATGCAGAGGGTTTCGTCGATCAGCAGGACGTCGGTGGCCTCGCCGATGCCCTGCTCGACGAGGAAGTCGGCCACGGCGCTGTACATGTCGACAACGTCGCCGAACTTGCCCTTCTGTTCCTCGATATAGCCGGTGACCCGCCGGCGGTCGGCCATGTCGGCCCGGAGTTTTTCCTCGAGTTCGGGCTTGCGTTTGAGCAGGGCGCGGAAGCGGTCGCCGTCCAGCTTGACCACCTCGGAGCGGATGGCGGCCTGGACCGTCGCGCTGCGCCGGCCGCCATCGACCAGGGCCATCTCACCCACATACGAGCCGGCCGGCAGGTAGGACAGGAAGACCGGCTTTCCGCCGATCTGCTTCTCCACGACCATGCTGCCCGAGCGGACCACGAAGATGTCGTAGCCGTCCTCGCCCTCGCGGATGATGGCCTCGCCGGTCTTCACCTGACGGATTTCCGCCGTTTCCAGCACGTCGGTCAGATCGGCGGGCGTCAGGCCCGAACCGAACATCTGCAGCAGCTGGCGTTCGGTGGTGATGCGGTTGACGGTGTCGCGCGCCTCCTTGACCGAGGCCATCAGGCGCAGGGCGGCCATGCGGGGAATCTCGAGCAGGATGCTGGGCTCGGCCGCCCGCACCGTTGCGCCGCGCGGACGCCCGGAGATCAGACCGACCTCGCCGACGATCGACCCCCTCGGGATCGGCACGGTCAGGCGCTTGCCGACCTCGACCTCGACCGATCCGGAAGCGATCCCGAACAGCGACGATCCGATGGAGTTGCGCTTGAAGACAACGTCCCCTGACTGATAGGCGCGGACCTCGGAATCGAGCAGGAATTCGCGCATCTGCAGCGGCGAGAGCCCACGCAGGATCTCGATCTCCTGACGCAGGAATTCCAGCCACTGGGCGACGGAACGGTTGCCGGGCAGGTCCTTGAGCCGGGCCTCCAGAATGGGCTCGTCGGCGGGTTTCAGATCGACGGCGCCGCCGATGTATTCGACGACGTCATAGCCCTGGTTGATGCAGTGTTTGATCAGCGGATAGCCGGCCAGCGCGCCGATCACATAGACGCCGGGCACGGTGCTCTCGAACGTCGGCGACAGCTTGGGGAAGGCCTCGCGGGCGGCGCTGGTGAACTCCAGGCCGATCGATTCGACAAATTTGCGTGGCGGGGCGGAACCCAGACGGGCGATGACGCGGTCGTACTGGAAGCGGGTCGCGCCCTCGGGCGTGTCGACCGTGATCCAGCCGGGCTCGATCAGGGTCGTTTCGGCCGTGGTCAGCAGGGTGATGTGGCCGGCTTCCTGCGCCGCCAGCAACGCCTTGGCGTTGGCTTCCTTGGCGCGGGCGAAGTCGGCGCCGCGGTTGACCAAGGTCACAGTATTGGCCTGGGCCCGGTCGGCGATCAGGCCGAGGGCGTTCTCAATGCCAGCGTCGCCGCCGCCGACGACGCAGATATGTTCGTCAACATATTCGGCGGGGTCGTCGAGCTGGTACTGGACGTGGGACAGCCCGCCGCCCTCGCAAGACATCAGATTGGGATTGCCCTGGGTGCCGATGGCGAGAACGATGGTCTCGGCGCGGACCACGGAGCCGTCCGACAGGCCGATGCTGAAATTGCCCTTCGAGCCGGTGATGGATTTCACCTCGGCGTGGTGGCGGACGTTGATCTTGTGCTTCGCCGCCTCGCTCGACCACTTGTCCAGAATAGTCTCGCGCTTGCCGGGCTCGAAACTGACATCCGCGCGCACGACCAGCTGGCTGGGCGTGGCCATGATGTGCTTGCCGCGCTGGTAGCGGAAGATGGTGTCCGACAGGTGGTCCGACTTCTCGAGCAGGATGTGGCTCACGCCGCGGGCAGCCGCATGCGCGGCCGCACTCAGGCCGGCGGGCCCAGAGCCCAAGATGGCGATCCGATGGACCCCCTCCACCACGTCCCCCCGTGTCGCGCCTGGGTCGCAAACCGCAACTGCTGCTGTTTCGACCCGTCCCCCGCGCTGCTTTACCATAGGAGCGCCGCTCGCTACAGTACAGGTCGGGTGGCGGAGCATATTGAATGAGCGCGGAAATCGGCCAACTGGCTCTGATCCTCGCCTTCATGCTCGGACTGGTTCAGGGAGTGGCTCCCCTGCTGGGCGCCCACCGCGCCGATCCCGTCCTGATGTCACTCGGTCGCGCCTCGGCCCTGCTGCAGATGGCCTTCGTCGTCCTGGCTTTCGGAGCCTTGGCGACGGCCTATCTGACGATGGATTTCTCCGTCGAACTGGTCGCCAGACACAGCCACAGCACCCAACCCATGCCATACCGGTTCGCCGCCACCTGGGGCAGCCACGAAGGCTCCATGCTGCTGTGGGTGCTGATCCTTGCCCTGCACGGCGGAGCCATCGCCTTCTTCGGCCGGACGCTCCGCGAGACGCTTCAGGCCCGGGTGCTGGCGGTGCAGGGGATGCTCAGCGCCGCCTTCATCGGCTTCTGCCTGTTCACCTCCAATCCGTTCTCGCGGCTGAGCCCGATCCCGCTGGACGGGACCGAGCTGAACCCATTGCTGCAGGACCCCGGCCTGGTGATGCATCCGCCGCTGCTCTACCTGGGTTATGTCGGCTTTTCCGTCGCCTTCTCCTTCGCCGTCGCGGCCCTGATCGAGGGGCGGGTCGACGCGGCATGGGCGCGTTGGGTCCGGCCGTGGGTGCTTTCGGCCTGGATATCCCTGACCATCGGCATCGCCCTGGGCAGCTGGTGGGCATACTATGAACTCGGCTGGGGCGGCTGGTGGTTCTGGGACCCGGTCGAGAACGCCTCGCTGATGCCGTGGCTGATGGGCACGGCGCTGCTGCATTCGGCTCTGGTGCTCGAAAAGCGGGGAGCCCTGATCAGCTGGACGATATTGCTGGCCATCCTGACCTTCTCACTCAGCATGATCGGCACCTTCCTCGTCCGCTCCGGCGTTCTGACCAGCGTCCACGCCTTTGCGGTCGATCCCGAGCGGGGCGCCTATATTCTGGTCTTTATTCTGATCGCCACCGGATCAGCGCTGGGCCTCTACGCCTGGCGGGCGCCGGCGATGCGGACCGGGGCCCTGTTCTCGCCGCTGTCGCGCGAGGCCGGGATCACTTTGAACAATCTGTTCCTGTTGGCGGCGACCGCCACGGTGTTCCTCGG
>JALYPS010000269.1 GCA_030856285.1 Pseudomonadota bacterium | reverse complement strand
CCGGTCAGCCGCCAGACCCCGTCCCCCACCAGCGCCGCCGACCGGAACTGCACCAGCTCCCAGCCCGCGGCGGTCTCGATCGCCGCCGCATTGCCGCCCGCGAACACCGCAGCCTCCGAACGGCTCTCCGGCGCCCGCCCCTCGATCCGGACCAGCAGGGTGTTGGCCTCGTCCCAGCGATGCCGCGGGCCGGCCGCCAGAGCCTCGACCAGCACTCCCACCGTCGCCGGCTGCGCCACATCGCCTCTTGCCGTCAGGGATCCCGTGTCCGCCCCGGCGAACACCCGCATCGACCGCCAGGGGGCGACCGCCACAACCGCGATCGGCCGCCCGTCGTCCTCAGCCCCGATCAGCGGCGGCAGTTCGATCATCCGCAAGAACGGCGCGCCGGAAACACCCGACGCCTCGCCCGCTCTCGGCCGCCCGTTATCCTGTCCGATGCTGACCATCGCAACCGGTTCCAGCATCGCCGACGGCGTCTCATCCATGTCCACACGCATGACCCGCCAGCCGCCGCTCCGGCCTTCGACCGTCACCGTGTCGCCCGGCTCCAGCGCCAGAGCCTCCACCGGCCCCAGCATCACAGTCAATCGATCGGCCCCTCCAGCCTCCAACGCCCGCTCCGCCGCCGCCCGCGCCAGCGCTCCGGAGCAGACCGCCGGCAGGTCCAGATCGACCCCGCCGCCCAGGCCCGCTGACCGCACGACCGTCGATCCGGTCTGATAGCCGGCGTCCCCGTCGATGTATCGCACCCGCGCCGCGCCCGGCTTCAGCTCCAGCACCCGCTCCGCCTTCAGGCTTGAGCCCTCGTCCGGCGGCGCCATGGCCTCAAGCGTCAGCGTCGCGGCCGCCGCCTCGTCCCCGATGATGGCCACCCGCCCGTGCTGCTCCGCCGCGATCAGCCCCAGCCCTCCCAACAAGGGCTCCAGCGCGTCCCGGGTCCGCATCGGCCGGTCGATCACATAGCCCTGCACCTCGCCTGCAAAGCCGCCGACCTCGAACTCGTCCTCTGACAGACCACCGCGCTTCAACACCGCAGCGATCAGGTCGCGTGTCTCTCCCGCCAATCGCCCGTTTAGCCAGTGCCCGGTCCGCCAGCCGCCAGCGTCCGCCCACACATCGTCACGGGCCGGAAACGCCGGATACGGCCGCGCATCCCAACACCAGGCGTCCGCCGCCTCGACCATCGGCCCGTCATAGACCGCCGAAACCGGGTTGTTGTCCGCCTCCGCAAAATGTCCCAGCACGGCCTCAAGCGCCCGCCGCTGCATCCGGTCGGCCCGCGCGCCGGTCGAGAACGGCGGCAGGGCGTGTTCCGCGCTCTTCGGATCCTGAAACAGGTTCGGTGCGTTGCCGCCCCGGTCCACCGCCGCGCAACCGAACTCCGTAAGCCGGATGGGCTTCATCCCCGCGACCCAGCCGGTTGGCGTCGCATTCCTCACTCCACCGGGCCGGTCATGGTGAGCGTTCGCCCACCAGCCCTTCAGGTCCTTGATCCGGAACACCCAGTCCTCACCGTGCGCCGTGTCCACGATCGGTGTCCGTGCCTGCGCCGCCCGGTCGGCGTCCGATGCATAGAACCAGTCGAACCCATCACCGCCCGCAACCTGTGAGGCCAGATAGGCCGTGTCGTCCGGCCCGGCGAAAGCCTCGCCGTCCAGCCCCCCATCTCCGGCCCGCCAGTCGCCGAGCGGCGGGTACCAGTCGATCCCGACGTAGTCGATCGCCGCATCCGCCCACAGCGGATCGAGGTGGAACGCCACCTTTCCTCCGCCCCGCACCCCCGCATACTCCGACCAGTCGGCCGCATAGCTGATCGTCACATCCGGCCCGACCACCGCCCGGCACTCCGCCGCCAGAGTCCGCAGCGCCTCGACCGCCGGAAACCCGCCGCTCGCGTCCCGCGTCGTCGTCAGCCCCCGCATTTCCGAGCCGATCAACAATCCGTCCGCGCCCGTCTCGGCGGCCAGAGCCGCATAGTGCAGCGCGAACCGCTTCAGACCCCATCCGTCCGCCGTCCCGAACATCGCCGCGATCCCGGCCGCCGCCCCGGCGCCGTCCTCGCCTGTCACCCGCCCGCGCCATGGATAGGCCGCCTGTTCCGCCCCTCCATACGGGTCCGGCAAGCCATTCCCCGCGGGCACGTCCATCAGCACGAACGGATACAGGGTCACTTCGAGACCTCGCGCCTTCAGCGCCGCCACCGCCTGCCTCACGCTCCCATCCGACGGCGTCCCGCCGTACGCGGGGCCGCCGCCGTTCTCAGAGATCACACGCGCCCCTGCACGCCCCACGCCCGCCACCGACCAGCTCAGCGGCTCCGTCGCCCTGTCCGCCCGCTCGACCCCCGGCCGGATCGAGCAATGCCCCGCCCGCAGATCGTCGCCGAACCAGCCGACCACCAGACTGACCCGCTTCAGGTTCGGGCACTGAGCCTGCAGCTGGTCCAGTGACGCGGTAAGGTCCGGCCGCCCTTCGCCCGTATGCAGGTTCTCTGCCGTCGTCCGGGTCAGCCCGTCGCGCCGCATGACCGCCTCGGTCGCCAGCACGAACTCCCCGGCCCCGGGGATCAAACAGACACCCTCCAACAGGTCTTCCAGCCCCGGCGTGTTTCCCCGCGCCCTGCGGAAGACCTCAAAACCCAGTTGCGGCGGCCGGTTGCCGTACGGCCCCAGCGGCAGGTCCTCGAACAGCACATAGGCCGTGCCCCGATACGCGGGCGCCACGCCTTCCACCGCCTCGATCAGCGGATCAGGCGTCTGTTCCGCCCCGCCGCGATGCACCCGCATCGTCACGCCCGACAGGTCCATCAGCCGCCCGTCGGCCCAGACCCGCCCGATGCCGTCGATCTCGCCCTCGCACAGGGCCACGGCGAAGCTCAGCGAATAGTCGTACTCCACCGTACGCGGCCCGCCCTTGCCGCCGGACGAGGTGTTGCGCCCTTCCAGGAACCGCGCGGCCCAGATCACCTGACCGGTCACCCGCGCCCGCCCGAACACGCAGGCCATGGGCGCGCCTTCGGCAGTCCCCTGCACCTTCAGCGTCTCAATCCGCGGCCCCCGCTGCCGCGCGGGCTCCAGGCCGGCAATCGCCCGCTGGTCGATCGCTCGCCCCAGGGTCGAACCGATCACCGCGCCGATCGGTCCCCCGATCGCCTGACCGACGCCGCTCAGGATCATCTGCGCCATGCTCAGACCTCTCCGGTTCGTTCAACGCCGGGCCAGCGGAACGCGGCCACCAGCCTTCGACGCCACCACGACCCCATCCAGCTCTCCACCACCGTCCGACCCCAGTAGGCGTGGATCATCCGCGGTTCGGCGCCGGTCATGTCGCTCAGGATCGCGCAATGTTTGGCCGGGCATCCGGGCGCCATGCGGAACAGCACGACATCGCCGGCAAGCGCCGCCTCTACCGGTATCTCCGCCAGCCACCGCCGAGCAGCGGCCAACAGGGTCTCTTCGCCCCCGACCTCGGCCCAGTCCGGCCGATAGGGCGGCGGCGCCTCGGGCTCCGCTCCGACCAACTCGCGCCACACCCCGCGGATCAGGCCCAGGCAGTCCGCCCCCTCGCCCCGCACGCTGGCCTGATGTCGATAGGGCGTGCCCAGCCAGCCCCGTGCGGCTTCGACAGCGGCCGCCCTCATCGCCGGCTCCCGCCGTCATGGCGCCCGCCCTCGACCGGCGCCGCGGTCAGGAAGTCGTCGCCCGGAATGTCCGGAAAGCCCTGGAAATTGCCGCCGTTGGCGAAAGTCCCGACGCAGGTCGCCCACCGCTTGTCGCAGGCCGCGTCCGGAAACGCCCCCAGGTCGACACCGCAACGCCCGTCGCCCAGCACCGCATCGCAGTCGCGCCCATAGGTCCGGCCGACAACCCGCTCCAGCTTCGCCAGCGGCCCTTCCAGCTCGGCGCTGAACCCCACCCCCTCGCGCCGGATGCGCGTCAGCCTCGCCGTCCACAATCGCACCCTCAGATCCGGCCGGTCCCAGTCCACCCGCCACAGCGCGACCGACGCCCCGTCGTACAGTCCCGCTTCCACATCCGCGTCGGTGATCGCCGCATCATCCAGCCCGCCGGCGACGGCCGCGGACCCGACGCTGAACCCTATGGCGCTGTTCGCCGCCCCCGCCGTCCAGCCGCTCGCCGCCCGGCAGACCACGCCCTCGACCACCAGATCGCGGTCATGGTCGGTGAACCCCAGTTCGACCCCGTCCGCCCGCCGCAGCACCCAGGCATGGCAAAGCGTCGCCGCCCCACTCTCGATGGGGACGCTCATCTCTTCCGGTATGGTTCTCATGGCTCAGACCCGCACCTCGATCAGCGGCACGGCCCCCATCCGCCCCGCCTCGAAACTTTCCAGCGTGACCTCGATCCGGTCGGCGTCGAACCGCACCGGCGTGTCGAACTCGAACCCCGCCGTCACCACCGCCCCCGCGCCGGGCGCCGCGTCCAGCGTCGCCAGCCCCGTCGCGGCATCGACCGCGAACGCCGCCGCCGCCAGTTCGAC
>JALYPS010000268.1 GCA_030856285.1 Pseudomonadota bacterium | reverse complement strand
CTGCTGCTGGGCTCCGGCAACCCGAAGGCCGCCGTTGCCTATTTCCTCGGCTTCATCGCCGACGCCGTACTCCGGCTGGCGCTCGGCCAGCAGGGTGGAGGCGACGCCGCCGCCCGCTCCAGCGGCCCCTCCACCATGGCCGCGCCGGATGCCATGAGCAGCCTGCCGGTCGAGCCGGTCTGGCTGGTCCTCGGCGCGGTCTTCCTGTTGGGCCTGCTGGTGGTCGTGGCGAGCCGCCGGATACGGCGCAAGCGTGAAGCGGGCCAGCTGAATTTCTGACTCCCGACTGCCGGGCCGTCACGGCGCACCCTATATGCGCCCCAACGGTTGACCCTCGCGGGCGGGCCGTTAGGTTCCGCGCGCCTTTCCGCGCCCAAGACAGACCCGAGAGATTCCATGGCCGAAGCCGCCGCTCCCAGCGCCTCCTATGACGTCGTCATCATCGGCGGCGGTCCGGGCGGGTACAATGCGGCCATCCGGGCGGGTCAGCTGGGCCTGACCGCCGCCTGTATCGAGATGCGCGAGACCCTCGGCGGGACCTGCCTGAATGTCGGTTGCATGCCCTCCAAGGCCCTGCTGCACGCCTCGGAACTCTACGAGATGGCGGGCAAGGAGTTCGCCGGCCTCGGCATCGAGGTGACGCCGAAGCTCAATCTGGCGCAAATGATGGCCCAGAAGGCCGAGAGCGTGACCGCCCTGACCAAGGGCATCGAATTCCTGTTCAAGAAGAACAAGGTCGACTGGGTCCGCGGCCGCGGCCGCATCGCGGGCGCCGGCCGGGTCGAGGTCACCGCCGCTGACGGAACGGTCAGCACCCTCGCCGCGAAGAACATCGTCATCGCCACCGGCTCGGAACCGACGCCCCTGCCGGGCGTGGCCTTCGAGGACGGCAAGGTGGTCGATTCCACCGGCGCCCTGTCGCTGCCCGCCGTGCCGAAGCATCTGATTGTCGTCGGCGCCGGCATCATCGGTCTCGAGCTCGGCTCGGTCTGGCGTCGGCTGGGCGCGCAGGTGACCGTGGTGGAGTATCTGGACCGCATCACCCCCGGCATGGACGCCGATCTGGCCAAGGCCTTCCAGCGCAGCCTGACCAAACAGGGCATGGCGTTCAAACTGGGGTCGAAGGTCACGGCGGCGACCTCGTCGAAGGACGGCGTAGAACTGACCGTCGAACCGGCCGCGGGCGGGACCGCCACAACGCTGAAGGGCGACGTGGTTCTGGTCGCCATCGGCCGGCGTCCCTACACCGAGGGTCTGGGTCTGGAGACGGTGGGCGTCACGCCCGACAAGCGCGGTTTCGTGGACCACGATCATTTCCGCGTCGCTGACGGCGTCTGGGTCATCGGCGACGTCACCCACGGGCCGATGCTGGCCCACAAGGCCGAGGAGGATTCGGTCGCGGTGATCGAGCTGATCGCCGGCAAGGCCGGCCACGTCGACTACGATCTGGTCCCCAGCGTGGTCTATACGGCTCCCGAGGTCGCCTGGGTCGGCAAGACCGAGGATCAGCTGAAGGCGACCGGCGTGGCCTACAAGGCCGGGAAATTCCCGTTCAGCGCCAACAGCCGGGCAAAGATCAATCACGAGACCGACGGCTTCGTGAAGGTGCTGGCCGACGCCGCGACCGACCGCATCCTCGGTGTTCACATTCTGGGGCCGCAGGCGGGCGAGATGATCGGCGAAGCCTGTGTGGCCATGGCCTTCGGCGGCTCATCGGAAGACATCGCCCGCGTCTGTCACCCGCACCCGACCCGGTCCGAGGCCGTCAAACAGGCGGCCATGGGCGTCGAAGGCTGGACGATGCAGGCCTAACCTCCCTGAATCTCCAGCGCCCGCGTCGACTGACGGCGCAATCCGGCGAAGGTCACCGTGTCGTTGGGGAAGTCCAGGGTCACGTCGCGGAACCGGCCCAGCAGGTCGGCGCCGATCAGCAGCGCCGGCTGGTCGCTCAGGCCCAGGGTCCGGAAACAGTGCAGGTCGGCGAAGAGCATGGGGGTGGCACCCAGCCGGGTGGCGCCCAGCCTCAGGTCATCGACCTGCGACAGGTCGGCGCTCAGGCTCTGGCCGGTCACGCCATAGATGGGAACCTGACGCGCCAGCCGGCCGCCATCCCGGCGGCGCGCCGCGATGGCCCGCCGAAGCGCGAGGTTGCCGATCGAATACTGGGCTCCGCTGTCGATGAAGGCGACGGTCGACTGGCCGTCCACCGTCACCTGGGTCAGCATCATCTGGCCGAAGGGACCGGTCACGGCCCGCAGTCCCTCGCGGCGAAGCCGCGAGCCGGTCTGCATGTCTCCGCCCATGACGATGGCCATGCCGCGAATGGTGAGGCTGGCCGCACGCCGCACGACGTCGAAGCGAAGCTTGAACCGGCCCAGGACGTCGAGGCCGATCAGGCCGTCCGCGCCCAGCTGGTCGCGGGGAAAGACCGGACAGGTCAGGTTGCGGAAGCCGAGGCCGCTGAGCTGCAACCGACTTACGGCGACGCTGCGGGTGATCCGCGCCTCGGTGATGCCGTGCACCATCACCGGTTGGAGCGGAGGAAGCGCGAGCTGATCCGCCAGGGTGTCGGCGATGGAGGTGGTGCCCGCGCCGGTGTCGATCACGAAGGTGAAAGGCCCGCGGTTGTTTATGAAGACCGCCGCCCCGACCCGGGTGAACAGATTGGTCAGCAGCTGGATCGATCGGGTTTCGACCCCGGGCTCCGCCTCCGGCGGGGCCTCCTGGGCTGCGGAGGGGCGGCCCGCGCCCATGCCGGCGACTGCGGTCAGGCCGGCGATCAGACCGCGACGGTCAAGGCCCTGAAAGTCACTCACGCTCAGCGCCGCCTCCCCAGCGGGTTTTGAGCGTCACTGTAACGCGTTCAGGGACGCTGACCAGCCCGCGGTTTGTCAGCTTCGCGGGTGGGCGGCGGAATAGGCCTCCAGCAGGCGCTGCGCGTCCACGGCCGTATATTTCTGGGTCGTCGACAAGCTGGCGTGACCCAGCAGTTCCTGGATCGAGCGCAGGTCAGCCCCGGCCCCCAGCAAGTGGGTGGCGAAGCTGTGGCGCAGGGCGTGCGGCGTGGCCGAGGCCGGCAGGCCCAGCCGCCCTCGCAGCCGCTGGACCATGGCCTGAACATGACGGGGCGTCAGCGGCCCGCCGCGCCGGGCGCGGAACAGGGCGTCGGCCGGCGCCAGCGGGAAGGGCTGCACGGCCATATAGCCATCCACCGCCTCGCGCACCGCAGGCAGGACCGGGGCCAGCCGCGTCTTGCCGCCCTTGCCGATGATGCGCAGCGTCTGCGGCAGGGGAGCGTCGGATCGGACCAGCGACAGACCCTCCGATATCCGCAGGCCGCAGCCGTAGAGCAGGGTCAGGACCGCCCGGTCGCGCGCGGCCTCCCAAGCCTCGGCGTCCGGATCGGCCCCGGTCTCCTGCAACAGGCCGCGCGCCTGATCCTCGCTGACGGGTCGGGGCAGGGACGGCTTGATGCGGGGCCCTCGCACGAGGGCGAGTTGAGGCGCGGGGGTGGCGCAGCGCCGGTCGAGGAAGCCGTGAAAGGCGCGGATCGCCGAAAGGGTCTGGCTGATTGATCTGGCGGCCAGCGGATGGTCGCCCCGTTCCTGTGATCCTTGGCGGCGCTCAGCCAGATGGGCACGCACCTCGGCGGCGGTCACAGTTCCCAGGTCGGCCAGCCGCTGCGGCTCGCCCCGATGCCGTTCCAGAAAGGCGAGGTACAGCCGGCCGATGCGGCCGTAGACCTCCAGCGTATTGGGGGACAGGCGCCGTTCGTGGGCCAGATGCTCCAGCCAGGCCGCGAGGGCCTCGGACGCGGTCAGTTGAGAATTGGCCATCGCTCGGCTGTCCGTTCCACAACCCGGGCGATGAAGGCCACCAGTTCGCAGCCCATGGTGGGGGTGAAACCGTCTTCTTCAGGCGAGCCGAAGGCGCAGACGGCGTGACGGGCCGGCGTCTCCGCGCCAGGGAACTGCGGCGCCATGCGGATCAGCGCCACTGACTTCACCTGCTCCTCCGCCGCGCCGAACAGGTTCAGGCCGTCGAAATTGGGTCCCAGCCAGGTCAGGCCGTGCTCGCCCAGCAGGCCGTCGACGCCGCCGGCCTCCAGCCCACGCCAGCCGAACGGCACGCCGCCGGGTTTCTCCAGGGCGATGGCGGCGCCGGCCAGGCCGAACCGGCCCTGCGCGACGGCGTCCAGCCGCCGGGCCAGATCCGACGGATTGCGCGCCTCCATCAGGTCGAGGGCCGCGACATGGGTCTGGGTCTGGGCCGCGAAATTGGCTCGGGCGATGGATTCGATGCGTTTGCGGGCGTCGGCCTCGCGCTCGGCGGCCTCTTCCAGCTTCGTCAGGGCGGCGCGGCCGAACTCCACGACATTGCGGCCGTGGGGCTTGAGGCCGATCTCCTCCAGCAGGGAACGGTCGTCCAGCAAGGTCTGCGGATTGGCCTGAAGCCAGGCGCGTATCTCCGGCCAGTGGGGCTCGGCCGGCGGCAGCTTCGCGGAGGGGTCAGGCTTGCCGCTCAAAGACCTCTCCTCGAGGTGACTCTACAAAATCGACTGGCCCGTCTTGCCCCAGTCCGCCAGGAAAGCATCAAGCCCCTTGTCGGTTAACGGGTGCTTGACCAGCGCCTTGAAAACGTCGGCCGGGATGGTCGCGGCGTCTGCTCCGGCCACGGCGGCGGCGCTGACATGGGCCGGATTGCGCAGGCTGGCGGCCAGAATCTGCGTGTCGAAGCCGTGCACGTCATACAGGACGCGGATTTCCTCCAGCAGGCCGATGCCGTCGGCGCCATGGTCTTCCAGCCGACCGACGAAGGGCGAGACGAAGGTGGCGCCGGCCTTGGCGGCCAGCATGGCCTGGGCGGCGGAGAAGCACAGGGTGACGTTGGTTCTGATCCCCTTGTCGGCGAAGGCGCGGGCGGCGCGAAGCCCATCCCAGGTCAGGGGCAGTTTCACGACCACGTTCGGGGCGATGGCGGCCAGCTTGTCGCCCTCCTTCACCATGGTCTCGAAATCGGTCGCCACGGCCTCGGCCGAGATCGGCCCCTCGACGAGGGCGCAAATCTCGGCGATGACCTCGGCGATGTTGCGACCGGATTTGGCGATCAGCGAGGGATTGGTGGTGACGCCGTCCACCATGCCGGTGGGGACCATGTCCTTGATGACGGCGACGTCGGCTGTGTCGAGGAAGAGTTTCATGTCGGTCTCTCTAGCGGAGCGCGAAGGGCGGTGAAAGTCGCCAGCGTCCTCATACCCCTGCCGGTGCCCGAGGCCTTCGACTACGAGGTCCCCGAAGGCATGGACGTGGCGCGGGGGGATCAGGTCGCCGTGCCGCTGGGGCCGCGGCTGATCCGGGGCGTGGTGTCCGAGGCGCGCGAGACCACAGGGTCGAACCGGCGGCTGAAGGCCATCGACCATGTGCTGGACGACCCACGCCTGCCGGAACGGACCGTGGATTTCGTGGAATGGGCCGCGCGCTGGACGCTGAGCGCGCCGGGCGAGATGGCGGCGGCGGCGCTGAAGGGGCTGCGCGCGCCCCGCCCCCGGCC
>JALYPS010000258.1 GCA_030856285.1 Pseudomonadota bacterium | reverse complement strand
TGGCTGTTCCAGGTCCAGCTGTTCAACGCCGACGTCTATATGCTCGACTCCATCCCGGCCGAGGTCGACGCCATGGATGTTGTCTGGGTGACGCTTTCGTCCGTCTTCATGTAGAGCGTGGCCTCGCTGCTGCCGTCGTGGCGGGCCGCCAAAATGGATCCGGTTGAGGCGCTTCGTTATGAGTAAGGCCCCCGTCCTTTCCGTGCGCGGGGTGACCCGCACCTATGAGACCGCCACAGGCGGCCTGACCGTGCTGAAGGGCGTCGACCTCGACGTCATGCCGGGCGAGGTCGTGGGCCTGATCGGACCGTCGGGCTCGGGCAAGTCGAGCCTGCTGCATGCCGCCGGCCTGCTGGAGCGGCCGACCTCGGGCGAGATCCGCATCGACGGCGCGGACGTCGGCCATCTTGATGAGCGCGCGCGCACCCATATCCGCCTCGCCAGCATCGGCTTCGTCTATCAGTTCCACCACCTGCTGGCCGAGTTCGACGCGCGCGACAACGTCGCCTTGCCTCTGCGCATCGCCGGCGTCGGCCAGGCTGAGGCCCGCGCGCGAGCGAGCGAGGTGCTGACCGCCCTGGGCCTCGGCGAGCGGCTGACCCACCAGCCGGCCCAGCTGTCAGGTGGAGAGCAGCAGCGCGTCGCCGTGGCGCGCGCCCTCGCCAACCGTCCGCGCCTGCTGCTCGCCGACGAGCCGACCGGCAATCTCGACCCCGCCACCAGCCAGAGCGTGTTCGAAGCCCTGCAACGGCTCGTCAAGGACACGGGCGTCGCCGCCCTGATCGCCACGCACAACATGGAGCTGGCCGGCCATATGGACCGCGTCTTCGCCCTCAAGGACGGCCATCTGGAAGAGCGGCCGGCGGAGAGCCACGCCTACTGAAGGCGGTGTGCTAAGCTCGTTCTATGACTGACGCCATCGAGGCCCATCTCACCATGGCGCGGGAAGCCGTCGCCGAGGGCAGGGCGGGGGACGCCCGCAACGCCTACGCCCGGGCCGCGGCCCTCAGTCGCGAGAGCGGCGCGCCCCTGCTTCAGGCCCATGCCCTGCGTCACCTCTCTGACCTCGACCGCGAGGCCGACCAGCTGGAACAGGCGCTGGCCCATGCCGAACAGGCGGCGGCGCTCTATGAGGCCAACGGGAAGGGGGCGTCTCTGGACATGGCCAACGCCTTGCGCCTGAAGGCCCTGGCGCTCGACCAGCTTCGGCGCGAAGCGCCGGCGATCGTTGCGTGGACGGCGGCCAGGGACCTGTACGCAGCCGTCGAGGTCGCCACCGGGGTGGCCGAATGCGAACAACGGCTGGGACGTCTCGAGGAGACCTGAGCCGCGCATTTTGCGTACCGACCCCGCGGGCCTACAGTGCCGGACAGAGCCATACGGGAGATCGCCGTGTCGCGTACCCTGAGCCTGTCCTTCCTCGCCGCCGGCGTCATCGCCTTGGCCGGATGCAATCCCGCCAAACCCGACGCGCCTGAAAAGGCCCCGGCGCCCGCCACCGCCATCACCCCGACCGCCGCCGCTGACATCCCTGAAGCCGTTCGCACCGTCGCTCTGGCCGCGCGCCCCGGCATGGTCATCGCCGAGGCGGAGCTGAAGGAGCGGGAGGGCCGCCGCTACTATGACGTCGAGGGGACGCTGAACGGCGCCGGGATCGAGCTGGATCTGCTGGAGACGCCCGGCGGCTGGCAGGTGGTGGAGATCCAGCGCGACATCCCGTGGAACGCGGCGCCCGCGGCGGTCCGCGCCGCAGCGGAGGGATCACGCAGCGGCTTCACGCCTGTGCGCGTCATCGAAAGCACCCAGGCCGAGGACGGGGCGGTCATCTATGAGCTGTTCGCCGACGGTCAGCCCGCCACCCCTGTGCTGGAGGTGCGGGCCGCCAACGGCCGGACGGACGTGCTGAACGAGGCCTGGCCGCACTGAAGGCCGTGCTGGGGCCTATTTCTTGCCCGGCGGGGTGGTGAAGGGCGAGCTGCCGACCGACACCGCCGGCTTGGGCTTTTCAGCCTTGGGTTTGCGGGTTTCCTTATTGCTGCGCACCTGACCCTTGGCCATGACCGAAACTCCTGCGCCGTCTGCCGCCGGGAGGGCGGAGACTCGGGCGTCGGCGAAGTGTAGCGCGTCTGCTTCCGAAAGTGTCTCCCCACGACAGCTATTGACACAGAACAAACCCGCAACATAGAACATAGCCGGAACACGCAATCTGGGGACAAGATCATGGCGCGTTGGGTGAGGGATATGCTGTCGCTTGCGTCGTGCGGCGGCTTCGTTTGGATGGCGTGGCAGGCGGCGTTTCTGATCTCGTGAGTCGGGGATGGGCCAGCTCAAAGAGGGTCTGGCCATCTCAACCGCTGCTGCAGCCGCGCAATTCATCCATCTGAGGGTCCGCTCGGCCTATTCGCTGCTGGAAGGCGCGATCAAGGCGGGCAAGGTCGCGACCTTGGCGGCGGATGCGGGCATGCCGGCGGTGGGCGTGGCGGACCGCGCAAATCTGTTCGGGGCCCTGGAGTTCTCGGAAGCGGCCAAGGCGTCGGGCGTGCAGCCGATCGTGGCCTGCGCCCTGCCGGTCACCGGGATCGGCGGCAAGATCCATGAACGCTGGGCCAAGGTCCCGACCGTGGTGCTGCTGGTCCAGAACGAGGCGGGGTGGCTGAACCTGTG
>JALYPS010000241.1 GCA_030856285.1 Pseudomonadota bacterium | reverse complement strand
GCCTCGAACGGCTCGACTGTCTATCGGACAACCGTCACCGGCCTGAGCCGCGATCAGGCGACCGGCCTGTGCAACGCCATCAAGGCCGCCGGCGGCGACTGTTTCGTGCGCTGATCGATCGGTGACCTCGGCGGCGATCTACGGCTGTAGCGGCCATCGGCTGACGGAGGCGGAACGCGCCTTCTTCGCCGAGGCGCGGCCGTGGGGCTTCATCCTGTTTCGCCGCAATATCGACAGCCCCGAGCAGGTGCGGGTCCTGACGGACGAACTCCGAGCGAGCATCGACGACCCCGCGGCCCCGATCCTGATCGATCAGGAGGGCGGCCGGGTTCAGCGGATGGGGCCGCCGCACTGGCCGAAATATCCGCCGGGCGAGGCCTATCTGAAGGCGACGAACGATCCGCTGACGGCCCGCGAACTGGTCCGGCTGGGCGCGCGGCTGATGGCGCATGACCTGAAGGCGGTGGGGATCAATGTTGATTGCTTGCCGGTGCTCGACGCCCCCGTGCCCGGCGCGCATGAGATCATCGGCGACCGGGCCTACGCCCAAGACCCGGCGACGGTGGCCCAGCTTGGCCGGGCGGCGGCGGAGGGGCTGCTGGCCGGGGGCGTGCTGCCGGTGATCAAACACATGCCGGGACACGGGCGGGCCTTTGCCGACAGTCACCACGACCTGCCGGTGGTGCATGCGGCTTTCGCGGCGCTGGACGGCTGGGACTTCGCGCCTTTCAAGGCCCTGTCCGACATGCCCATGGCCATGACGGCCCACGTGGTGTTCGACGCCATCGATCCGAAACGGCCGGCGACGAACTCGAAGAAGGCGATCCGGCTGATGCGGGATCATCTGGGCTTCGGCGGACTGATCATGACCGACGACCTGTCGATGAAGGCGTTGTCGGGGACACTGAGGGAACGCGCCGAAGCGTCCCTGAAGGCGGGGTGCGACGTGGTCCTGCACTGCAACGGCGACCTCGATGAGATGCAGCAGGTGGCCGAAGGCGTCGGCAGGCTGAAGGGCAGGGCGGCGAAGCGGGCCGCGGCGGCCATGGCGCGGGTCGTGAGCACGCCGGAACCGCTGGACGAGCGCGACGCGCGCGACCGGTTCGCGGCGATGCTGGCCGGCAAGCTGGATGCCGCGCGCGGTCCGGATGTCGGGGAGGCGCAGGCATGACGGACGCCTTCCAGCCCAATCTCGATTTCTCCGCCGCGGAACAGGTCGACGAGCGCGAGGCCTTCGTCGTCGATCTCGACGGCTATGAGGGGCCGCTGCACGTCCTTCTGGCTCTGGCGCGGACCCAGAAGGTCGATCTGCTGAAGCTGTCGATCACCCGACTGGCGGAACAGTATCTGGCCTTTGTGCATGAGGCGCGACGCCGCAATTTCTCGCTGGCGGCGGACTATCTCGTGATGGCCTCGTGGCTGGCCTATCTGAAGTCGCGCCTGCTGCTGCCGCGCACTGAGAAGGCGAGGGACGACGAGCTGCCAGCCGAGGAGATGGCCGCGGCGCTGGCGTTCCGGCTGCAGAAGCTGGAGGCGATGCGCAAGGCCGTCGAGGCGATCACCGCCCGGCCCCAGCTGAAGCGCGACGTCTTCCCTCGCGGCGATCCGCAGGCGACGGTGATCATCCCGTCCGACCGCGTCGACGCCAGCCTGTACGAGCTGATGGCCGCCTATGTGACGCAGCGTCGGCGCGAGGAGCAGCGTCACTACAGTCCCGGCCAGAGGGTCGAGGCCTTCGCGCTCGAGGCGGCGCGGGACTGGCTGAGGGAGGTCCTGCCTCGCCTTGAGCAATGGACTCCGCTGGAACAGGTGGCGCCGGCCCACAGCCGGTCTGACGGCCCGACCCAGGCCAGCTTTACCGCCTCCACCCTGTCGGCCAGTCTGGAGCTGGTGAAGGAAGGGGCGATGGATGTGAAACAGGCGGCAGCCTTCGCGGATCTGTATCTGAAGCGGCGAGGGCGCGGTCAGGTGCTGGAGCTGGTGCCGTGATCCAGTTCGCCCCCGATCACGGAGAGATCGAACGCCGCGTCGAGGCCCTGCTGTTCGCCGCGGCCGGCCCGCTGTCGGCGGCGGAGATCGCACGACGGCTGCCCGAGGGAGCGGACGTCGGAGGCGCCATCTCGGCCCTGCGCGAACGCTATCAGGGGCGGGGGGTGGAGCTGGAGTGCGTCGCCGACCGCTGGGGCTTCCGCACGGCGCCGGACCTGTCGTTCCTGATGACCGAGGAGCGTGAGGAGCCGCGGCGGCTGTCCAAGGCCGCGCTCGAGACCCTGGCCATTATCGCCTATCACCAGCCCTGCACCCGCGCCGAGGTCGAGAGCGTGCGCGGCGTCTCTCTGTCGAGGGGCACGCTGGACCTGCTGCTGGAGATGGGGTTCGTGCGGCTGCGTGGACGGCGGCGGACGCCCGGGCGGCCGGTGACCTACGGCACCGCTGACCGGTTCCTGGAGCATTTCGGCCTGTCCAATCTGTATGACCTGCCTGGCGTGCAGGAGATGAAGGCGGCGGGCCTGCTGGACCTGTCGATCCCGGTCGGCTTCGAGGTTCCGGACCCGTCCCGCGCCACGGACGGCGACGACGAGCCCCTACTGCCGGGCGACGAGGACGCGCCCGAGTTCGCCCAGGATTTCGTGGCTGAGGACTAACGGCGGGGGCGCCCCTCCACCATGCTGCGCATGGTCCCCCTCCCCATCCAGATGGGGAGGAGACATCGCGACCATCTCCTCCCTGTCGCGCAGCGATGGGGAGGGGGACCGCGAAGCGGTGGAGGGGTGAAAAGCGGATGATGCAATCGCCCCGAACCCTCGCTATGACGCCTTCATGATCGCTCGCCTTCGCCCCGTACCGTTCGACCTCGGCCCCGTCCATTTCGTGGGCATCGGCGGCATCGGCATGAGCGGCATCGCCGAGATCATGCTCAAGATCGGCTATTCGGTTCAGGGCTCCGACGCCAAGGCCAGCGCCAACACCGAACGGCTGGAAAAGCTGGGGGCCCGGGTTTTCATCGGCCATGACGCGGCCCACATCGGCGACGGCGTCTCGGCGGTGGTCTATTCGACGGCGGTCAAGGCGACCAATCCCGAGATGACGGTCGCCCGCGAACGCCGTATTCCGCTGGTGCGCCGGGCCGAGATGCTGGCCGAGCTGATGCGGCTGCAGTTCTCGATCGCGGTCGGCGGCACCCACGGCAAGACCACGACGACCTCGATGGTGGCGGCCATTCTTGACGCCGGCGGGCTGGACCCGACAGTGGTCAACGGCGGCATCATCAACGCCTATGGCACCAACGCCAAGGTCGGCGACGGCGACTGGATCGTGGTCGAGGCCGATGAGAGCGACGGCAGCTTCCTGCGCCTCAAATCGACGGTGGCCATCGTCACCAACATCGATCCCGAGCATCTGGACCACTACGGCGACTTCGACGGGGTGCGGAAGGCGTTCGTGGACTTTGTCGAGAACATCCCCTTCTACGGCTTCGCCGCCGTCTGCCTCGATCATCCGGAGGTGCAGCGGCTGGTGGCCTCGATCGATAACCGGCGGCTGGTGACCTATGGGGTCAATCCCCAGGCAATGGTCCGGGCCGACAATGTCGAGATGAAGCCTGACGGCTGCCGTTTCGATGTGTTGATCCAGCCGCAAGGTCTGGCCGCGCTGGACGAGCCGATCCGGATCACCGGCCTGCACCTGCCCATGGCCGGCTGGCACAATGTCTCCAATGCGCTGGCCGCCATCGCTGTGGCGCGTGAGCTGGACGTGTCGGACGATTCGATCCGCGCGGGCCTGGCCGGCTTCGGTGGCGTGCGGCGGCGGTTCACCACGACCGGCATCGTCGGCGGGGTGCGGATCGTCGACGACTATGGCCACCACCCGGTCGAGATTTCGGCGGTACTGAAGGCCGCGCGGCAGGTGGCGGAGGGCCGGGTCATCGCCGTGGTCCAGCCGCACCGGTTCACCCGGCTGGAATCCCTGATGGAGGAGTTCTCGACCTGTTTCTCGGACGCGGACGCGGTGTTCGTGGCCGACGTCTATGCGGCGGGCGAGACGCCGATCGAGGGGATCGACAAGGACGCGCTGGTCGAGGGCGTCCGCCGCTTCGGACACCGCTCGGTGCAGCCGCTGGAAAGCGTCGAGGCCTTGCCGGGCGTGATCGCGGCGGAGGCCAGGGACGGCGATCTGGTGGTGCTGCTGGGCGCCGGCGACATCACCCAGTGGGCCTATGCGCTGCCGGGGCAGCTGGAGGCGCTGGTTTGAGCGCCTTGCCCGAGGTCCGCGGCAAGCTACTCCGCGACGAGCCGCTCGGGCCCTTCACATGGTTCCGGGTCGGCGGGAACGCGGACGGGCTGTTCATTCCAGCCGACGCCGACGATCTCGCCGACTTTCTGAAGGCGCTCGACCCGGCCGTGCCGGTGACCGTGTTGGGCGTCGGCTCCAACGTCATCGTGCGCGACGGCGGGGTCGAGGGGGTGGTCATCCGGCTGGCTGGGCGGCCTTTCGCGGGGATCACGACCGAGGGCGACACCATCACCGCCGGCGCGGGCGCGCTGGATTCCATGGTGGCGCGAGCCTCGGCCAAGGCCGGGCTGGGCGGGCTGGAGTTCTATGCAGGCATACCGGGCACCATCGGCGGGGCCCTGACCATGAACGCCGGATGCTACGGCGCTGAGACGAAGGACATACTGGTATCTGCGTGGGGGCTGACGCGGGCAGGGGAGCGGGTCGCCTACTCGCTGGCCGACTTCGGCTACACCTATCGCCACTCCGAGGCGCCGACCGACATCATCTGGATCGAGGCGACCTATCGCGGGACGCCCGCCGATCCGGAGGCCGTCTCGGCGAAGATCGCCGAAATCACCTCGCGCCGCGAACAGACCCAGCCGATCCGCGAGAAGACCGGGGGCTCGACGTTCAAGAATCCGCCGGGCCATTCCTCGTGGAAACTGGTCGACGAGGCGGGCTGGCGCGGAAAACTGTTCAAGGCCACCGGGGGCGGGGCCATGTTCAGCGAATTGCACTGCAATTTCATGATCAACCCCGGTGAAGCCACGGCCGCTGATATCGAGGGTCTGGGAGATGCCGTGCGCGCCGACGTTCAAAGTAAACTGAACGTAAACCTCGAATGGGAGATCAAGAGGATCGGCCGCCCGCTCTGAGTTGATCTTCCCATGACCCGCCCGTTTGCAGACCTGCACGTCGCCGTCCTGATGGGCGGGCTGTCGTCTGAACGGGAGGTGTCGCTGTCCTCGGGCCGGATGTGCGCCGAGGCCCTGGAAGGGCAGGTGGCCAAGGTCAGCCGCGTCGACGCGGGCCGCGACCTGGCCCAGGTGCTGGCCGCGCTGAAACCCGACGTCGTCTTCAACGCCCTGCACGGCGAATGGGGCGAGGACGGCTGCGTCCAGGGCGTGCTTGAAACTCTGGGCATTCCCTATACCCACTCCGGCGTGCTCGCCTCGGCCCTGGCCATGGACAAGGACAAGTCCAAGGCGGTGCTGAAGGCCGCCGGCGTGGTCGTGCCCGGAGGCGGCCTGTTCGATCGCCACGCCGTGGCTCGCACCCACGTCATCCCGCCGCCCTATGTGATCAAGCCCAACGCTGAGGGCTCGTCGGTCGGGGTCTATCTGGTGCGCGAGGGCGAGCCGCCGTGCGCAGCGCCGGGCCAGGATGACTGGACCTATGGCGAACAGGTGATGGTCGAGCCCTTCATCGCCGGCAAGGAACTGGCGGTCACGGTTCTTGGGGAAAAGTCCGGGCCGCGAGCCCTGACCATCACCGACATCACCCCGGCCAAGGGCTTCTATGACTATGAGGCCAAATACGCCCCGGGCGGCTCCAGCCATGTGCTGCCGGCGGTTCTGCCGCCCCATGTGTTCGAGGCGGCGCTGCGGGAATCCGAGCTGGCGCACACCGCCATGGGCTGCCGCGGCGTGTCGCGATCCGACTTTCGTTATGACGATATTAAGGACGAACTGGTCCTTCTGGAGGTCAATACCCAGCCCGGCATGACCCCGACCTCGCTCAGTCCCGAGCAGGCCGCCCATGTCGGGATGGACTACAAAGCCCTGGTACGGTGGATGGTGGAGGACGCCTCATGCCCGCGGTAGTACGCGGCGGTCGGCGACAGAGTTCGAACCAGCCTGCAAAACGCGGCGCGGCTCCCAAATCCCAGGGACGCGGTCGCGCGCCACGCAACGCCCAGGCCACGCCCGGGAAGATCGCGGCGCTGGGCCGGCTGGACCTGTCCCCCCGCGCAGTCGTGATTTCGATCGCCGCCGGCGCCCTGCTGCTGGCGGGTGTTCTGGCGACCGGCGCCCGGGCCGAGCGCATCAGCGACTCGATCGGTCAGGGCATGGACGGCATGACCGCCGGCCTGGGCCTGAAGCTGGAAAGGGTCTTCATCGAGGGTGAGAGCCCCGAGGCCACCCGCGCCATCCAGCAGGCCGTTCAGCTTTCGGCCGATCAGCCGATGACCTCAATCGATCTCGACGCCGTACGCGAGCGGGTCGAGGCGATCGGATGGGTCAAGTCCGCCCGCGTCGTCCGCCTGCTGCCCGACACCCTGATCGTCCATGTGATCGAGCATGACCGGCTGGCCGTCTGGCAGACCGGCGGCGTGAACCAGGTCATCGACAGCCATGGTCAGGTCATCGCCGGGGCCGACGCCGGTCGCTATCCGAACCTGCCGCTGGTCGTCGGCAAGGGCGCCGAACAGGCCGCTTCCGAAGTCCTGCCCCTGATCGCCCAGCGCCCGCGGCTGGCCAGCCGGGTCGAGGCCCTCGTGAGGGTCGATGAGCGCCGCTGGGATCTGCGGCTCAAGGACGGCAGCCTGATCCAGTTGCCTGCCTCCAACCAGGAGGCGGCCCTGATCCAGCTCGATGCGCTGGACCAGCGCGAGCGGCTGCTGGAGCTGGGCTTCGCCCGCATTGACCTGAGAACGCCGGAGGAGGTCGCCGTCCGGCCCTCCGCCGGCGAAGCGTAGAGCGGGGAAGACATATGACCGGACGGTCTGTGGACAAGTCTGTGGATAGCACGGGCCAGAAGGCGGGCAGGGCGCCTGTGGTCGCCGCGCTCGACCTCGGCCAGTCCAAGGTCGCCTGTTTCATCATGAAGGCCGACGGCGTGCGCCACGCTGACCGCACCATCCGTGTCGCCGGGGCCGGGCACGTCCAGTCGCGCGGCGTGCGCGGCGGCGGCATCGTCAATATGGACGAGGCGGCGCAGGCCATCGGCCATGCGGTCGAGCGGGCCGAGCGGGCCGCAGGATGCCCCGTCTCAGGCGTCGTCGTCACTACAGCCATCGGCCAGATGGCCAGCCATCGGGTTCAGGCCCGGGTTTCGCTGGGGGCCAACCCCGTCGGGGACGCCGATCTGGCGCGGGCCATCGGCATGGCCCTGGCCCAGATCCGCCTGCCCAACCGTCGGCCCATCCATGTCCTGCCCATCGCCTGGTCGGTCGACGGCGCGCGAGGCGTGCACGACCCCCGCTCGATGAAGGGCCATTCGCTGGGGCTGGACCTGCTGGTCGTGTCGATGGCCGAGAGCGCCTTCAACGGCCTGAGTCATTGCCTCGAACTGGCCCACCTGGACCTGCAGGGCGTGGCGGCGGCGCCGGTGGTGTCGTCGTTGGCGGCGCTGGAAGACGACGAGATGGATCTGGGCTGCGTCTGCATCGACATGGGCGGGGGCTCGACCTCGGCCGCAGTCTGGGGCGGACGCTCGCTGCTGCATATTGAATCGCTGAACGTCGGCGGCGACCATGTCACCGCCGACATCGCGCGGGGCCTGTCGACCTCGCGGGCCGGGGCTGAGCGTCTGAAGACCCTGCACGGCTCGGCCATGGCCGACGCCCATGAGGACCGCGAAATGCTGGAGGCCCCGCCGCGCGGCGAGGACGCCTCGGCCGGACCGATCTTCGTCCAGCGCGCCATGCTCAAGACGGTCATCGCCCCTCGCGTCGAGGAAACGCTGGAACTGCTGCGTGACCGGCTCCGCAACGCGGGCGTGGGGCTGGAGCCCGGCGCCGGCCTGGTCCTGACCGGCGGCGCCAGCCAGCTGAACGGCGTACGGGAGCTGGCGATCCGGGTGTTCGACCGCCCGGTGCGGCTGGGCAAGCCCCAGCGCGCGCCCCACCTGGCCGACGCCGCATCGGGTCCGGCCTTCTGCTCGGCCGCCGGCGTGCTGCTGCGCGCCGCCTATGGACCCCGCGAGGCCGTTTCGGCCCGCAAGCTCATGTCCCGCCAGATTTCCGCGGCCGACGCGCCTCGCGTCCATCGCGGCGGGATTGTGGCGCGTGCGGCGGGCTGGCTGCGCGAAAATCTCTGATCTGGGCGACCCGGAGTCAGCGACAGCGGTTATTTTTCCCCGACGTGGCGAGAGTGTGTCCAGATTGTAACAACAGCGCTTCGGAGTGGTCGCCAAGCGGCCACAATCCCTTGCCGTTGCCCGCTTTACTGCTAGCGTGGACGTCCGAAGCAGAATCCGTCGTCCGGCGGACGCTGCCCATTGCATCCACAACGGTTGGGGCCCAATCACCATGCTTCTCAAGCGCAAGTACCTCTTTGGCACGACGATCCTCGCGGGCGTCATGGCCGCCACGGCTCCGGCCTTCGCCCAGGACCAGCTCCCGGGCGTCAACGTCCAGGGTCAGGCTGACCCGCAAGCGACCGAGATCGACGAAGTCGTCGTCACCGGTTCGCGCATCCGTCGCGACCCGACGAACGCACCGACCCCGCTCATTCAGATCAATCGCGAAGCCCTGCTGACCACCGGTCAGTCGACCGTGGTTGACTATCTGGCCACCATCCCGGCCCTGTCGAACTCGCTGGTTCCGTCGGACACCACCGGTTCGAACCTCAACGACGGCGGTCTGTCGTTCGCCAACCTGCGCTCGCTGGGCAGCGGCCGGACGCTGACCCTGGTTGACGGCCGTCGCCACGTCGGCGCCGCCGCCGGCAACCTTGCAGTGGACATCGATTCCATCCCCCGTCTGCTGATCGAGAACATCGAGATCGTCACCGGCGGCGCCTCGTCGGTTTACGGCGCCGACGCCGTCTCGGGCGTGCTGAACTTCCAGCTGCGTCGCGACTTCGAAGGCCTCGAGATCGACGCCAACTACGGCATGATCAACCAGGACGGTCAGGCCAACAAGCGCATCTCGGCTTTGATCGGCACCAACCTGCTGGACGACCGTCTGAACCTGTATCTCTTCGGCGAATACGAAGACATCGATGAAGTTCAGAGCCTGGACATCGACTGGCTGGAAGCCGCGCATGCCCTGGTCGGCATCGACGCCGATCCGACCACCGCACGGAACGACGGCATGTTTGACACCGCCGTGTTCAGCGGCCTCCGCACCCTGTCGCGTCCGCGCTGGGGCCAGACCACGCTCGCCAACTCGCAGCGCCCCAGCCCGCTGAACGACCCCGACGTGCCGCTGGCCAACTGCGGCATCGCGCCGACCAACGCCAACATCACCTCCGCCAACTGCTACAGCCTCGAGCCGGGCAGGACCTTCGTCTATGAGGGCAATACTGCCCGTCTGGCCAACTTCGGCCAGCGTATCGGCAACGTCGGTTCCAACCGCACGCTGAACATCGGTGGCGACGGCGAGAATCCCAACAACTTCGGTCAGGAATCGCGGGTCCCAGAGTCGACCTCGCAGCGCTACCAGGCCGGCGCCAACTTCGCGATCCTCGACAACGTCGATCTGTCGGTTGAAGCCAAGTTCATCACTGAAGACACCTTCGACATCTCCCAGCCGACCTTCTTCGACATCTTCCTGGTCGACACCACCTATGCGAGCACGTGGACCAACGTGATCCGCGCCGTTTCGCAGTTCGACCTGCGTTACTCGGACAACGCCTTCCTGCCGCAGAACGTGAAGGATGCGATCACGGCCAACACCGTGACCAACTACACGACTAATGCGAACACCGACGGAACGCCCAACCCCCTGACATCGGGCGCGGCTCCGCGCGCCCGTCACTCGCTGTTCGGTCCGCGGCGGACCCAGGACAACACGCGTGAAGTCGAGCGTTATGTCATCGCGCTGAGCGGCGACCTGGATCAGGTCGGCTTCATCAAGAACATCGACTGGGACCTTTCCTACGTCATGGGCGAGGCCCGCAACGAGAACGTGGAGCGCGGTGTCGACGTCCAACGCTTCGCCCTGGCCGCCGACGCGGTGATCGACACGGCCGGCGTCGTCAACGGCATCCCAGGCCAGACCGTCTGCCGCGCCCGTCGCATCGAGCGGTCGGGCGTGGGCGACCTGGACGATTACGTCCGTGGCGTGTTCGGCGGTCGCACGGCTTACAACAACAACGCATCGTTCAAGGCCGCGGTCGATAACTGCGTCCCGCTGAACGTGTTCGGCGCCGGCAACCAGAGCCAGGCGGCCCTGGACTATGTCGACGCCTTCATCACCGTCAGCCACACGAACGAACAAGAGCAGTTTATGGGGGTCGTCGCCGGCCAGCTCTGGGACTTCTGGGGCGCCGGCGAGATCGGTGTCGCGGTCGGTGCGGAATACCGTCGTGAATACACCGAAGGCGTTGGCCGCTCGACCACGACCGGCGACCGCCTGCTGTTCCTGAACACCGGCGCGGACTTCCCGGGCGCTGAATACGAAACCAAGGAGTGGTTCGCCGAACTGTCGATCCCGCTGTTCCGTGACAGCTGGATGGGTGAGTATGCCGAACTGAGCGGTTCGTACCGCGCATTCGACTACACCACCGCCGGCACCGGCGACGTGTACGGCGTTAACCTGGTCTGGCGTCCGATCCAGGACATCGCCTTCAAGACCAGCTTCAACACCTCGTTCCGCGCCCCTAACCTGGCCGAAAACTTCGCGCCCCTGACCCAGACCTTCGCCAACGGCTTCGTCGACGCCTGCTCCACCCTGCAGATCGCCGCTCAGAACGCCGAGGTCCGGGCCAACCGCATCGCCAACTGTACGGCGCTGGCCTCGGCCCAGGGCTTCTCGTTCGACTTCGCCGGGGCTACCGCGACCAACCTAGACGACTTCAACCCGATCTACTCGAGCGGCATCGCCGGCGTGAACCGGGGTAACCCGGACCTGACCCCGGAACTGTCGGAAAGCTTCACCTTCTCGACCGTGATCCAGCCCCGCTGGTTCCCGAACCTCAGCATCGTTCTCGACTACTATGAGATCGAACTTGAGGACGTGATCGTGGCTCCCGCGGCCCCGGCCATCGCCGCCGCCTGCGTCAGCGGCTCGTCGCTGAACGCCAACGCCTGCGGCTCGATCTTCCGCAACGACCCGACCCCCGGCCGTCAGTTCTACGTCGGTGCTCCGGGAACCGCGGTCGGCGGCTTCATCCAGCAGTCGGTCAACCTGGCGTCGCTGACCACCCGTGGTCTGGACTTCTCGGCCCGCTACTCGGTGGACATCGAAGAAGTGTTCGGCCGCAACTGGGGTCGTCTCGACTACCGCGTCGGTGGTCTGTGGCTGATCGAACAGGAGCAGTTCCTGAACGTGGCCGATCCCAACGACGGCACGGAACTGGGAAGCACCATCTTCTTCCCGCGCGTTCGCCTGACGTCGTCGCTGACCTGGTCGCCGAACGACATCTGGAGCGTCAACTGGACGGCTGACTGGCAAACGGCCCAGGACAGCGTCAACTTCCGCGACGCGGTGCAGGGCGACAATGTGGACGGTCGTCCCTTCAACACCTACGACACCGGCAACTTCACCCGCCACGACTTCACGGTGCGGTGGAATGCTGCGGACGACCTGTCGATCCGCATGGGCGTGGTCAACGCGTTCGACGCTGAACAGCGCCCCTACCTCGGCGGTGGCCTGATCAGCAGCATGGACCCCTACGGCACGCGCTTCTTCGTGGGCCTGAACTACCGTCCCTTCTAAGACGGTCGGATCCAGACAAGACGGAAAGGGCGGCTCGCAAGAGCCGCCCTTTTTCGTTTGTCCACGCGCTGAAAACTTCGCTCCAGGTTAACGAAATTCGTGGCTTGGGCCGCGACTCAGCCTATCCGGTAACACTCTCTTAAGCAGATCGGGCGTTTCCTTAACGCGCTCATAACCAATGCGAATCGGCGGGGTTTTCGCATCGGGCTGCAGGGGCAGGGTCGGATAAGGTCGGAATAGAATGTCTCTCTCGCTGGTGCGTCCTCAAGCCACGGATCTGAAGCCGCGGATCGTTGTCTTCGGCGTCGGCGGCGCAGGCGGAAACGCCGTGAACAACATGATCGACGCCGGTCTGGAGGGCGTCGAGTTCGTCGTCGCCAACACCGACGCCCAGCATCTGTCGTTCGCCAAGACCGACCGCCGCATTCAACTGGGCGAGACGATCACCCAAGGTCTGGGCGCGGGCGCCCACCCCGAGGTCGGCATGAACGCCGCCGAGGAATCCGCCGAGGAAATCTACGGGCACCTGGACGGCGCCCACATGGTCTTCATCACGGCCGGCATGGGCGGTGGCACCGGCACCGGCGCGGCTCCCGTCATCGCCAAATGCGCGCGTGATCGCGGCATCCTGACGGTCGGCGTCGTGACCAAGCCTTTCACCTTCGAAGGCCGTCACCGCATGCGTCTGGCCGACGCCGGCATCGCCGAGCTGCAACGTTACGTCGACACGCTGATCGTCATTCCGAACCAGAACCTGTTCCGCGTCGCCAATGAACGCACCACCTTCGCCGACGCCTTCGGCATGGCTGACCAGGTGCTGCATTCGGGCGTGCGCTCGATCACCGACCTGATGATCCTGCCCGGCCTGATCAACCTCGACTTCGCCGACGTTCGCGCCGTCATGTCCGAGATGGGCAAGGCCATGATGGGCACGGGCGAGGCCTCGGGCGAGGACCGCGCCCTGCAGGCGGCCCAGAACGCCATCGCCAATCC
>JALYPS010000223.1 GCA_030856285.1 Pseudomonadota bacterium | reverse complement strand
AGATGGGGTTCGCGGGGATCGTCATTCCCGAGGAACACGGCGGCTCGGGACTCGGCGCGGTCGAGGCCGGGGTGATGGCCGAGGCGCTGGGGCGGACCCTGACGCCGTCGCCCTTCCTGGGATCGGGCGTGTTGTCGGCGACGGTGCTGGTGGACGGCGGCTCGGCGGCGCAACAGGCGGCCTGGCTGCCGCGGATCGCGGCGGGCGAGGCGATCGTCTCGCTGGCGGTCGACGAGGGGGCCAAGCATGCGCCGGCGCGGATCACTACGGTGGCGGAGCGGTCGGGCAACGGGTTCAACCTGAACGGGGCCAAGGGCTTTGTGCTGGACGGCCATGTGGCCGATGCGGTGATTGTGGCGGCGTTGACCGAGAACGGGCTGACGCTGTTTCTGGTCGATCCGAAGACGGCGGGGGTCGAGATCGAACGGACGGTCATGGTCGACGCGCACAATGCGGCGCGGGTGACGCTGACCGATGTCGAGGTCGATGCCGACGCGGTGATCGGGTCGGTCGATGGCGGCGAGGCCCTGCTCGAGGGCGCGCTGAATCTCGGCCGGGCCTGCGCGGCGTCGTCGCTGAACGGCGCGGGGGATCAGGCCTTCCAGACGACGCTGGCCTATCTGCGGACGCGCAAACAGTTCGGGAAACTGATCGGCGAGTTCCAGGCGCTGCAGCACCGCTCGGCGCATCTGTTCAGCGAGATCGAGATCGCGCGGGCGGCGGTGATGGGAGCGCTGACGGCGCTGGACGCGGGTCGGGAGAATGCCGGCCTGATCGTCTCTGTGGCCAAGGCCAAGGCCGGACGCGTCGCCGAACTGGCGGTGCAGGAGGCGGTGCAGATGCACGGCGGGGTCGGCATGACCGACGAGTTCGACGTCGGCCTGTTCATGAAGCGGGTGCGCGTATTGAATGAGTTCGGGGGCGACGCCGGCTTCCATCAGGAGCGGATGGCGCGGGCGCAGGGGTTCTAGAGGAGAACCCCTCTCCCATTGGGAGAGGGACCGCGTTACACCCTCTCCTACGGGAGACACGCACCATGACGACTCGCGCCAACGCGCCCCGGTACCAGTCCGGCTTCGGCAATCATTTCGCGACCGAGGCCGTGCCCGGCGCCCTGCCCGAGGGGCGGAACTCGCCGCAGCGGGCGCCGATGGGGCTTTATGCCGAGCAGCTGTCGGGGACGGCCTTCACGGCGCCGAGAGCTGAGAACCGGCGGTCGTGGCTGTACCGGCTGAGGCCGTCAGCCCAGCATCCGGCCTACAAGCCATTCTCTCAGGGGCTGGTGCGGTCGGGGCCGTTCCATGACGCGCCGCCGACACCGAACCGGATGCGGTGGGATCCGTTGCCGATCCCGACCGAACCGACGGACTGGGTCGAGGGCTTGGTTACCTATGGCGGCACGGGCGATGCGGAGGCTCTGTCGGGCACGGGCATCCACCTGTATGCGGCCACTCGCTCGATGACGGACCGGGTGTTCTACTGCGCCGACGGCGAGATGCTGATCGTGCCGCAGCAGGGCGACCAGGTCTTCGTCACCGAGATGGGACGGATCGAGGTTCGGCCCGGCGAGATCGTGGTCATCCCGCGCGGCGTGCGGTTCCGGGTCGAGTGCAGCGGGCCGATCCGCGGCTATGTCTGCGAGAACTACGGCGCGGCCTTCCGCCTGCCTGATCTCGGCCCGATCGGTTCGAACGGCCTGGCCAACCCTCGTGATTTCCAGACGCCGGTGGCGGCGTTCGAGGACATCGACCGACCGACCGAGTGCGTGCAGAAATACGGCGGGCGGCTGTGGTCCACGACCTTCGATCACAGTCCGCTGGACGTGGTCGGCTGGCATGGCAATCATGCGCCCTACAAATACGACACCGCCCGGTTCAACACGATCGGCACGGTCAGCTTCGACCATCCGGATCCGTCCATCTTCACTGTCCTGACCTCGCCCTCGGATACGCCGGGCACGGCCAACTGCGACTTCGTCATCTTCCCGCCGCGCTGGATGGTGGCCGAGGACGCCTTCCGTCCGCCGTGGTTCCATCGCAACGTGATGAGTGAGTTCATGGGGCTGGTGACCGGCGAATACGACGCCAAGGAGGGCGGGTTCGCGCCGGGCGGGGCGTCACTGCACAACTGTATGAGCGGGCACGGGCCGGATCAGGCCAGCTATGACAAGGCGGTCGCCGCCGACCTCAAGCCGGTGAAGATCGAGAACACTCTCGCCTTCATGTTCGAGACCCGGGCGCCGATCCGGACCACGGAATGGGCGCAAACCAGTCCGACGATGCAGCTGGACTACGATGACGTCTGGACCGGTTTCGAGAAGGGTCAAGTGACATGAAGCGCATTCTGATTGCAGTGACGGCGGTGTTGATGGCGGCCTGCCAGCCGATGCCGGCGAGCGATGGGCCGACCGAACTCGCTGAGGCTTCGCCCGCTGTGCAGTCGGTGGCAGGAAGCCAGGACGCGGTGGCCTGTGCGGCGCAGGGCGGCAAGATGCTGCCGCAGGGGCGGATGCAGACCGTGCGTTGCGTGATCACCTATGCCGACGCCGGGAGGCGCTGCAGTGACGGCGACCACTGCGCGGGCGACTGTCGCATCGAGGACGGGGCCAACGCTCCGACCACCGGCGTCAATGTGGTGGGTCAGTGCCAGGCCAGCAGCAGCCGCTTCGGCTGCTACACCACGGTCGAGGGCGGCAAGGCCGAGGCCACGATCTGCGTCGACTGACCGCCCCGCATCCGACTCATCTTCAGGGACGTTTCTGACCCATGAGCCTGACCGAGATCGCCGCCCTTCTGGGTCTGAACCTGGCCCTGATCGTCGTGGTCATGGTCGGGCTGTGGACCCTGTCCCTGCGCCTGAAGGACGTCAGTTTCATCGACGCCGTCTGGCCGATGGGAATGCTGTTGATGGCGCTGGCGACTTTTCCCCGCACCGAAGGCGACCCGACGCGAAAATGGCTGCTGCTGTGGCTGGTCGGAGTCTGGGCCCTGCGGCTGGGGTGGCATCTGTACCGGCGCTGGCGAGCGCAGGGTGCGGATGGCCGCTATCTCGAAATCCTTGAGCGGATGGAGAAGACGCGGGGCTGGGGCTTCGGCAAGACTGGGCTGCTGGTGGTGTTTCTGCCCCAGGCGGTGCTGGCCTGGCTGACCTCGCTGCCGGTGCAGCTGGGACAGGTCGGGATTGAGCCCGCCGTGGGCTGGATCGGCTGGACCGGGGCCGTGCTGGCGGTGATCGGCATCGGCTTCGAGAGCATCGGCGACGCCCAGCTGGCGGCGTTCAAAAAGGATCCGGCCAACAAGGGTCAGGTGATGGACAAGGGGCTGTGGCGCTGGACCCGGCACCCGAACTATTTTGGCGACGCCTGCGTCTGGTGGGGGCTGTATCTGATCGCGGCCGAGACGGGGCCCGGGCTGTGGGCGATCGCGGGGCCGCTGTTCCTGACCTTCACCCTGACGAAATGGTCGGGGATCGGCATCACGGAAAAGGCCATCCACGGCACGCGGCCCGGCTATGCCGACTATGTGCGCCGGACCAGCGCCTTTATTCCCTGGCCGCCCAGGAAGCTCTGAGAAGCGTTGTAAGTGGCCTAACGCGCTTCGCGCTGCTTGAGGCCGGGTCGTGCTAACGGAAAACCCCCGCCGCTTGCGCGACGGGGGCTGACCGTTCTGATGTCACCGGGGGTCATGAGGCCCCGGTTGAACCGTCTTACTGGCCGGGGTTGGCGGCCGACGGCGAGGTGTTCGGGGTATTCGCAGTGGTCGCGCCGCCGTCGGCGTTACCGGCTTGCTGCTCAATCATGTCGGCCTTCTCGTTGAGGGCCGTTTCAGCGGCTTCAGTCGGAGCAGCGGCGGCCTGCTCTTCCAGAGCGTCCGCCTGGACTTCAGCGGCCTTGTCGGCGGGGCTTTCGCAGGCGGCGAGGCCGGCGACGGCGAACAGGGCGGCGGCGGCGGTGATGATCTTACGCATGAGGATATCCTTCCAGAGTGGAAACCTCATAACTCCGCCGCGCCGATCGGGTTCACGCCCGCGTGAGAAAAAGTGTTGGAACCTCAATTTTCTTTGGCGAAGGCCACGCGGGCCGCGCCCAGCAGGGCGGCGTGTTTGTGCAGGATCACGTGTGTCGGGATCGCAGCCATATAATCCTGGTACCGACCCTTGCGCTCGAATCGCTCGCGG
Source organism: Pseudomonadota bacterium (assembly GCA_030856285.1). Lineage (GTDB taxonomy): Bacteria > Pseudomonadota > Alphaproteobacteria > Caulobacterales > Caulobacteraceae > Brevundimonas. Next base: position 6,797 of record JALYPS010000223.1, on the reverse strand, counting down.
AAGGGGCTGGCCTTGAGGAAGGGCAGGATGCGCGGAGCGATGCCGCCGGCGATATAGACGCCCCCGCGCGCGCCAGTCGTCAGGGCGATGTCGCCGGCGACGCAGCCGAGGATGGCGCAGAACCGGGCCAGGGTGGCGCCGCAATGGCTGTTCGGATTCTCCAGCGCCTCTGCGGTGATCAGGGCCGGGTCGTCGATGTGGCTCTCGCGTCCGTCGATCTCGGCCAAGGCGCGGTGCAGGTTGAGAAGGCCGGGACCGCAGATCAGCCGCTCGATCGAGACCCGGTCGTAGCGTCGGCGCAGGATGCGCAGGACCTCGTCCTCAACGGCGTCTCCGGGTGCGAAACAGGCGTGTCCGCCTTCCGACGGCATGGCGATCTCGCGCCCGTGAATGTCACGTACGAGGGCGGAGACGCCGAACCCGGTGCCGGGGCCAAGTACGGCGATGGCTGAGTGGGGCTCGCCCTCGGCGGGGCCTCCGAGCGAGGCGAGCATGTCGCCGGGCACCACGGGCGCGCCCCAGGCGAGGGCCTCGAAGTCGTTGATCAGACGAACGGGGTTCAGGTCGAGCGTCTGGAGTTCGGCCTCTGACACCTGCCAAGGCGAGTTGGTCATATCGATCTTGCCGTCAGTGACCGGCCCGGCCACGGCGATGACGCCGCCGGTCGGTTTGACCGCGCAGCCCTCGATGAAGGCCGCGACCCCCTTGAGGAAGGTGGGGTGCCGTTCGGCCGGGAAGCTCTCGTGATGTTCGAGCACGGGCCGGCCGTCGACCAGGCGGGCGATGGCGAAGCGGGCGTTGGTGCCGCCGACGTCGCCGACCAGAAGGGTACGGTCGGCCATCAGGCGTCCACCGCGCGGTCGACGAGGTTAGGGTCCGGCGGCGTGTCGGCGTGGGCCGGTCCGCCGGCAGGCGAGGCGAAACAGATCGAGGCGCCCGACTCGGCCGTTCCGACCATCTGGCGGAAGGCGCCGAACAGTTCGCGTCCATAGCCCCAGGCCGCGCCCGTGGCGTGGGCGGGGGTGCGGACGGCGGCGGGGCGGGCGGCGAGATCAGGGACGCCGACCGTGGTCAGCACCCCGGCGTCGGCGTCGAGGCGGATGATGTCGCCGTCGCGGACGTGGGCCAGCGGTCCGCCGGCGAGGGCCTCGGGCGACACGTGGATGGCGGCGGGCGTCTTGCCCGAGGCGCCCGACATGCGGCCGTCGGTGACGAAGGCGACCTTGAAGCCGCGGTCCTGCAGGATCGAAAGGGCCGGGGACAGGCTGTGCAGTTCGGGCATGCCGTTGGCGCGCGGCCCCTGGAAGCGCAGGACGATGACCACGTCCCGGTCCAGCCTGCCGTCCTGGAAGGCCTGCAAGGCGTTCTCCTGGGTCTCGAATACGGCCGCGGGGGCCTCGACGATCCGGTTCTCCGGCTTCACCGCCGAGACCTTGATCACGGCCCGACCGAGATCCCCCTGGACGAGTCGCAAGCCGCCTTCTCGGTCGAACGGATCGGAGGCGGGCCGGAGAATGTCCGTGTCCAGACTTTCCGTGACGCCGTCCTTCCAGACCAGCTCGCCGTCGATCAGCATCGGCTCCTGGAAATAGTGGTGGATGCCCTCGCCCATGACCGTGACGACATCGGAATGGATATGGCCGGCGCCGGCCAGCTCGCGGGCGACGAAGGCGACGCCGCCGGCGGCCTGGAAGGCGTTCACATCGGCCGAACCGTTGGGATAGACCCGGGCCAGCAGGGGGGTGGCCGAGGACAGCTGGTCCATGTCGGTCCAGTCGATCAGGATCCCCGCCGAGCGCGCCATGGCGACCAGATGGATGGCGTGGTTGGTCGAGCCGCCGGTGGCCAGCAGGGCGACGATGGCGTTCACGATCCCCTTCTCGCTGACGATACCGGCCATCCGGCCCTGACCGCTGCGGGCCAGTTCGACGGCGCGCTTGCCCGCCGCCGCCGTCAGGGCGTCGCGGAGGCCGGTCTCGGGGTGGACGAAGGCAGTTGAGGGCAGGTGCAGGCCGATCAGCTCCATCATCATCTGGTTGGAGTTGGCGGTGCCGTAGAAGGTGCAGGTGCCCGGCGAATGATAGGAGCCGATCTCGCTCTCCAGCAGGGTCGCGCGGTCGACCCGCCCTTGCGCATATTCGGCGCGGACGCGGGCCTTTTCGAAATTGGGGATGCCGGAGGGCATGGGGCCGGCGGGGGCGAAGACGACCGGGAGATGGCCGAAGGCCAGCGATCCCATGAACAGGCCGGGCACGATCTTGTCGCAGACCCCGAGACAGACCACCGCATCGAAGGCGTCATGGGTCAGGGCCACGGCGGTGGACATGGCGATGACGTCGCGGCTGAACAGCGACAGGTCCATGCCGGGGCGGCCTTGCGTGACGCCGTCGCACATGGCGGGCGTGGCGCCGGCGACCTGGGCGGTGGCGTTCACCTCGCGCACGGCGTCCCGGATGATCTGCGGGAAGCGTTCGAACGGCTGATGCGCCGACAGCATGTCGTTGTAGGCGGTGACGACGCCGACATTGGGCTGGGTCCCCGACATGGCGTTGAGCTTGTCCTTCACCGGGGCACCGGCGAAGGCGTGAGCCCAGTTGGCGCAGGACAGTTTGGCGCGGCCGGCGCCGGATGAGCGGGCGGCGTCCATGCGGCGCAGGTAGTCTGCGCGGGTCGCACTGGAGCGTTCGACGATCCGGGCGGTGACCGCCGCGACCACGGGGTGCAGTTTCGGCATCACGCCTTCTCCGTCCACAGAACGTCGAGCGGGACCTTGGCGGCGATCAGGGCCGCGATCGGCTGGATCGCAGGATCGCCCGCAGCCTGACGCTCAAACACGGAACGCCTGGCCGGGCCGGTGATGGCCAGGACGATGCGGCGAGCGGTCATCAGCCAAGGCAGGTTGATCGTCAGTCGCTCGAGGCTCGGCGCGAATCCGTCGCGGCCACGGGGCACGCCGAGGACCGTCGGTCGGAGCCCGGGCGACAGCAGGCTCTTCAAGGTCGGGCTTCCCGGAAACATGGAGCAGATATGGCCATCATCTCCCATGCCGAGAAGAACCGCGTCGAGCTTTCCGCCTTCGGCCGCCAACGCACGAGCCGCGAGCGCGGCGGCGCGGTCGACGGTGACGGCGGGATAGAACAGCGGCACGAAGCGAGCGGCGGCGGCCGGGCCGGTCAGCAGGGTTCGCTTAAGCAGGGCGGCATTCGAATCGGGCGAGGTCTCCGGGACATTGCGCTCGTCGATCAAGGTGACAGCGATCCGCGACCAGTCGAGGTCGGCCTGCGCCATGCGGCGATAGATGGGCGGGGGGGTCAAGCCGCCAGAGCCGGCGAAGACGGCCTTACCGCCACGAGCGAGAGCGGTGGATAGGGCGTCGGTCAGGCGGGCGGCGCAGGCGTCCGCCCAGCTGTCGCCATCCGCATAGATCTCGATCGCGGGCGGGCCATCACCCATGACCGGTGTTCCATTCCCGCCCGGTCCGCGACATCAGCAGATCGGCCTCGGGCGGCCCCCAGGCGCCGGCGGCGTATTGCTTCGGCTTGAAAGCCGCGCCGCGCCAGGCGTCGGAGACCTCATCGACCCATTTCCACGCCTGCTCGGCCTCGTCGCGGCGCACGAACAGGGTGGAGTCGCCGGCGAGAGCGTCGAGCAGAAGACGCTCATAGGCGATGCGGCGGCGGGGCGGTTTGGCGCCCTTGTCGCCCTGGCCCCAGGACAGGGACATCTGGATCGGCTGCAGCTTCATGCGCTGGTCCAGCCCCGGCTTCTTGTTCATCACCGACAGGGCGATGTCTTCCTCGGGCTGGAGTTCAATGATCAGCCGGTTGGCCGCGATATGTCCGCGTTCGCGGTGGTCGAAGATCGAATGGGGCACCGGCTTGAACTGGATGACGATCTCCGTCCGCTTCTCCGCCAGCCGCTTGCCCGTGCGCAGGAAGAAGGGCGTGCCGGCCCAGCGCCAGTTGTCGATGTCGACGCGAATGGCCACGAAGGTCTCGGTGTCGGACGCCTGACCCCGCTCCTCGCTATAGGATTTCGCCGGTTTGCCTTCGATGGTCCCGGCGACGTACTGGCCGCGCACGGTGACGCGCTCGACCTCGTCGTGGGTCACCGGACGAAGCGAGCGGATGACCTTGACCTTTTCGTTGCGGACCGAGTCCGGGTCGAGGTCGGACGGCGGCTCCATGGCCACGAGGCAGAGGAGCTGGAGCATGTGGTTCTGGAGCATGTCGCGCAATGCTCCGTACTCGTCATAATAGGGCCAGCGGTCGCCGACGCCGACCGTCTCGCCGACCGTGATCTGGACGTGGTCGATCGACAGGCTGTTCCACAGCGGTTCGAAAATGGTGTTGCCGAAGCGCAGGGCGATCAGATTCTGGACCGTCTCCTTGCCGAGGTAGTGATCGATGCGGAAGACCTGATCCTCGGAGAAGGCGTGGGCGACGGCGTCGTCGATCTGGAGGAAGGTCTCAAGGTCGCGGCCGACGGGCTTCTCCAGCACCACGCGATCGGTCTCTCCGGCCAGGCCCGCGGCCTTCAGGGCGGTGACGATGCGACCGTAGAGCGAGGGCGAGACGGCGAGGAAACTGGTCACGCCGCCATCGCCCACCCTGTCCTTGAGCGGCTTGAGGCTGGCGGGGTCGGTGGCGTCGACGGGCAGGTAGTCGAGGCGGGCGTCCAGTCGGGCCCAGGATGTGTCGGACCATGCGCCGTCGGCGTGGGCCTTGCCCTCGACCGCGGCGCGGACCTTGGCGACATACTCGTCGCGGCTCTCGTCCGAGCGGGCCGCGCCGATGATCTTCAGCCCGTCAGGCAGCAGGCCGTCGTGCTCGAGGAAATAGAGCGAGGGCAGCAGCATCCGCATGGCGAGGTCGCCGCCGCCGCCGAACAGCACCAAAGCCGCCATGCGCTCTCCTTCGTTCAGGTCCCGGCGGGTCCGGGGTTGTGTCTGGCCTCTTCCGCCCGCTGCGCCAAGACGTCGAGGACGTCCTGAAACACCATGTGACGCGCCCGAAGCAGGACCATCAGGTGATAGACCAAATCGGCGGCCTCGGCTGCCACTTCCGAATCCGGACCTGCGACGCCGGCCAGGGCGGTCTCGACGCCTTCCTCCCCGACCTTCTGGGCGACGCGTTTGATGCCCTCGGCGAGCAGGCGGGCGGTCCAGCTTTCCGACGGGTCGGCGGCGGCGCGTTCGGCGATGGCCGCCTCCAGCCGGGCCAGACGGCCGAGCCCTGGGGCATCCTCGTCGCCGAAACAGCTGATGCGGTTCAGGTGGCAGGCGTTGCCGACGGGGCGAACCTTGACGACGAGGGAGTCGCCGTCGCAGTCGGGGGTGATGGAGACGACGTGCAGGCGGTCGCCCGAGGTCTCTCCCTTGCGCCAACGGCCTCCGCGCGAACGGGAGAAGAAGGTGGCCTCATTGGAGGCGATCGTCTCGTCCAGCGCGGCGCGGTCGATGTATGCGAGCGTCAGCACCTGCAGGGTGGCGGCGTCTTGGACCGCCACGGGGATCAGGCCGCCGGACTTGTCGAAATCGAGGGTCACGGGATCGATCACAGTCTCATCTCCTGCCCGGCATCCGAGAGGAACGCCTTCAGGTCGGGAATGGCCAACGCCCCGGTGTGAAAGACGCTGGCGGCAAGGGCGCCGGAGACGTCGGTCTGTTCAAATACGTCGAGGAAATGCGAGGCCGCGCCGGCTCCACCCGAGGCGACCAGCGGGATGGTCAGAAGGCTGCGGGCGGCGGCGAGCTGGGCCAGATCGTAGCCGCGGCGGACGCCGTCCACGTCCATACAGTTGAGAACGATCTCGCCGGCGCCGAGGGATTGCGCCTCGACGATCCAGTCCATCGTGCGTCGGCCGGCCGCGCGGCTGGCGGTCGGGTCGCCGGTGTACTGGTGTACTACCCAGTTGTCGCCGGACCGTTTGGAGTCGACGCCGACGACAACGCACTGGCTGCCGAGGCGAGCGGCCATCTCGCTGATCAGCTCGGGGCGTTCGAGGGCCGGGGAGTTGATCGACACCTTGTCGGCGCCGTGATCGAGGCAGCGGGCGGCCTGATCGACCGTGCGGATGCCGCCGGCGACGCTGAAAGGAATGTCCAGCAGCCGGGCGATGTCTCGGACCCAGCTGTAATCGAGGGTGCGGCCCTCGGGGCTGGCGGTGATGTCGTAGAATACCAGTTCGTCGGCGCCCTCGTCGCGATAGCGGGCGGCGAGGTCGGCGGCGTCGCCCATGTCGGTGTGACCCTGAAAGCGGACGCCCTTGACCACCCGGCCATCCTTGACGTCGAGGCACGGAATGATGCGCCGGGCGGTCATGCAGCCAGCGCCTCGGCGAGGGTGAAGCGGTTCTCGTAGAGGGCGCGGCCGACGATGGCGCCGTCACAGCCGATCGCGGCGGCGGCGGTCAGGTCGGCGACCGAGGCGACCCCGCCCGAGGCCTGGACCTTGAGGTCGGGGCGACGGCGGACGATCTGGCCCAGGAGGTCAAGGTTGGGGCCGGTCAGGGCGCCGTCGCGGCCGACGTCGGTGACCAGCAGATGGCGGGCGAGGCCCGGGGGATAGCGGTCGAGCGCCGTCCAGAGATCGACCCCCGCCGCCTCGGTCCAGCCCTTGAGCGCCGGGACCCAGCGGTCGCCATCTGCCTTGACGTCGATGGCCAGGGTGATCCGGTCCGGGCCGAAGCGGTGCAGCCAGTCGGCGACGGTCTCGGGCTGCGACACCGCCAGCGAGCCGACCACGACCCGCGCCACCCCGGCGTGGATCAAGGCGGCGACATCGTCGGCGGACCGG